>DATFCO010000236.1:0-7074 GCA_035253005.1 Rhodanobacteraceae bacterium | reverse complement strand
GATTGCATCCAATCGAACCTTCGTCGTCATTTCCTTCGAAGAATTCATCCAACGAAAGCAATGGGTACTCGCAAGCGTTTGAATATTTCTCGACGAGAATGCGCCGTTTGCGATCGTCGACCATGATTACTGCACCTTCCCCTCACCCGAATCCCCTCTTGGATCACTCGCTGCATCCAGCATGTTGGTCTTGCGGTTCCAGACTACGACGTTCATGAAACCCCAATGACCCTCGCCGGCATTGACGGTGTAGCCCATCTTGCGCAACGCGGCGATGGTATTCGCATCCAGTGCACCGGGTTCGGCGGAAATCACGTCGGGCAGATATTGATGATGGAAGCGCGGCTTGGCGACGATCTGCTGCGCATCCATGCCGTCCACGAACGCGAGCACGCCTTCCAGCACCATGGTGATGATGCGCGAGCCGCCGGGCGTGCCGATCACCAGATCCTTGTCGGGACCGAACACGAAAGTCGGTGTCATCGAGGAAAGCGGTCGGCGGCCTTTCGCAGGCGCGTTGGCTTCGTAGCCGATCAGTCCGTACGCGTTGGGCTTGCCCGGCACCAACGCGAAATCGTCCATCTCGTTGTTGAGCACGAAGCCGGTGCCGGGAATCACCAGACAGGAACCGAACGAGGTGTTGACCGTCTGCGTGCCGGCGACCATGTTTCCGTCGGCGTCAATGATCGAAAAATGCGTGGTGTGCATGCTCTCGGGGTTCGCCGTCGGCAGCGAATCGCTCGGCGTGGCCTGATCCGGCTTGATCGATGCGCGCAGCTTGTCGGCGTAAGCCATGCTGGTGAGCTTCGCCACCGGCATCTGCACGAAATCCGGATCGCCCAGATATTGCGTGCGGTCGCGGTAGCCGCGGCGCATCGCTTCCACGATCGTGTGCACGCGGTGCGCGCGATCCATCTTGTCCAGATCGAATCCGGAAAGGATGTTCAACATCTCAGCCAGCACGATGCCGCCGGATGAAGGCGGTGAGGCGGAAACGATGTGGTACCTCGGTTTGTGGGGCGGCTGATAATCGAACGCGATCGGCGGGCGCTCCTTGACCTTGTAATCGGCGAGGTCATCCAGCGTCCACTTGCCGCCCGCCGCGCGCACGCCGTCGACCAGTTTCTTCGCGAACTCGCCCTGATAGAAACCGGCATCGCCGTCTTTCGCGATGCGCTCCAATGTATTCGCCAGATCCGGATTCTTGAATGTCCAGCCGGCTTGCGGCGGCTTGCCGTTCGGCAGCAGCAGCGCGGCGGAACCCGGATAGCGCGCGATCACATCGGCGCGCCCGCGCAGTGCGGAAAGAAATCGGTCATCGGCTTGGAAACCTTCGCGCGCGATGCGGATCGCCGGCGCCAAAGAATTCGACAACGGCAACTTGCCGTAATGCTGCGCGAGATACACCAGCGCGGCCGGCTCGCCGGGAATCGCCGCGGCCAGGGGACCGTTGATCGACTTGTCGCGGTCGGGCTTGCCATCCGCGTCTTCGTACAACTTGCTGGACGCGTCGGTGAACGCGGTTTCACGCGCATCCAGCATCACGTCCTTGCCGCCGGACGCGCGGTGCAGCAGGAACAATCCGCCGCCGCCTATGCCCGAGCTTTGCGGTTCGACCACCGACAATGCAGCAGCCACCGCGATCGCCGCATCGAAGGCGTTGCCGCCTTCGCGCATCACCTCGAGGCCCGCTTCGGTTGCCAGCTTGTGCGCCGAGGCGACCGCCGTGTGACCCGGCCGCTGGGCGACTGTTGCAGGTTGCGTCTCGGATTTCGGATGGTCCGCCAGCACCGGTGCGGCAACGAACAACATCGTGCAAAACATCAACGACACGCGGCGCAACTTCATGCGGCGTTCTCCTTGGCGGTCAGGCTCCGATATTTCGCAAGCAATTGATCGGGTGTTTCGATATGACCGGGATCTGTGACGATGCATTCCACCGGACACACGGCGATGCACTGCGGTTCATCGAAATGTCCCTCGCACTCCGTGCACAGCGCCGGATCGATGACGTAGTACTCCTCGCCCTGCGAGATCGCGCGGTTGGGGCAAACGGGCTCGCACACGTCGCAATTGACGCAGGCGTCGGTGATCTTCAAGGCCATGGTGCGAAAAATAACATGATGCACCACAAGCTTTCGTTTGTTGTGCCGAATGGCAAGAAATCAAGCAGTGCAGGCCATGGATGGCCGTGTTGAGTGAGCTTCCGCGCCGTCGCATGACGGCGACAAATTCGGCAGGACAGCCGAATTTGAACGCCGGAGGCGGCCCTGAGCGCAGCGAAGGGTGAGCGACAGGGACGTCGCGAATAGCTATCGCAGCGCCAAGCGGGAGCAAGGCGCGATGTCCGACTACAGGGATGTAGGAGTTCGCGCCGGCCCGCTTGGCGCGAGAAGCGCAGCGGAGTCGAGCCAACCGGACGTTGGCTCGACCGTCATGCCGGCGCAATGGCTTTGGTTACTTTCCCCGAAAGGAAAGTAACCCGCTCGCGCAGCGAGCGGAACCTAAAAGCAATCTTGCGATACAGGCGCAAGAATTCCCCTCTCCCGTCCGATCACTGCCAGTGATCGGACACCCTCTCCCGCAATCGGGAGAGGGGGAACGTCAGCGCAGCGCCGCCGTCACATTTGAGCGAATCTGAACTCCGCACCGCTGGGCGCAACCGCCTGCTGCACCCGGTCCTTGTCCGCGGCGTTGCCGACGAACAGCACCACCACGCCCTTGAACGAACCGGGCTGCGCGTTCTTGAACGCAGTGATCAGCGCGTCTGCGGTCTTGCCGGAGTCCGGTCCGCCCGCGGCGATCATGTTGCCCGGCAGCACGGTCTGAGCAACCACGCCGTTCAAGGTGTCCTGCGTGCGTTGCCGCGCACCCACGGTTTCCGGATCATCGCCGGCCGGGATGAAATACATGTAAGGCGTATTGTTGATGCCCTGCATGTGCGCCTGCACGACCTGGCTGAGATAGGTCTTCCAGCCCGTCATGTCGGTCGGACTGCTCGGCTTGCTGACCTGTGCCGGTTGCGCCGACTGATCCGTCTGCTGGCTCTTGCTGCACGCCGACAGCGCGAGCGTTGCGGTGAGCGCGAAGAAAAAAGCGAATACGAATTTGCGCATGGTGTTCACCTCAGATCGTTGTAGTTCGATGAAGCCTGAAACGTTCCCGCAAGGCGTCCTGCACAGCGGGGTGGACGAACCCGGAAACGTCGCCGCCCAGACGCGCGATCTCGCGCACCAGCGAAGACGAGATGAAGCTGTAAGCCTCGGCGGGCGTGAGGAACAGCGTCTCGGCCTGCGGAATCAGATGCCGGTTCATGCTGGCGAGTTGAAACTCGTATTCGAAATCCGACACCGCGCGCAGGCCACGCAGGATCACCCCGGCCTTCACGGCGGCCACGAACTCCGCCAGCAGCGTGTCGAAGCCGCGCACCTCGACATTGGGGATGCCGGCCAGCGCGATGCGCGCGAGTTCGATGCGCCGATCCAGTTCCAGATACGGCGTCTTGGCCGTGCTCTCCGCCACCGCCACGTAGACGCGGTCGAACAGCGGCGCCGCGCGCGCGATCAGATCGCTGTGTCCGTGCGTGATCGGATCGAACGTGCCCGGATACACCGCGATGCGGCTGTCGGATTTGGCCTGTGCGTTCCCCATGTCTACGACTGTCGAAAGCCGGACGTGAGCTTAGCACTCATTGGCGTATGTAGAGTGCGCCGAGCACCGCGCCGACGCGACTCTGGCGGTGCAATGTCCAGTTCGCGGGCGGCTCGAACGCCGGCCGCAATGGAGTTTCGACGTAGACGCGCGCGTTGTCCGCGAGCCAGTCGTGTTCTTCCAACATCGAGGCAACACGGGTCCACAGATCGGCATCGAACGGTGGATCGAGGAAGACGATATCGAACGGTTGCGCCGGCGACCGCGAAAGCAACCGCACTGCATCGGCACACCGCACCTCGCCGTTGTCGACATGCAGTCGGGCGAGATCGGCGGCCACGTGTTCCGCCTGCTGGCGATCGCTTTCGATCATCAAGACGTGCGCCGCGCCGCGCGAGAGCGCTTCGATGCCCAAAGCTCCGCTGCCGGCGAAGAGGTCCAGCACCCGCGCGCCTTCGATCACCGGCATCAGCCAGTTGAACACCGTTTCGCGCAGACGCTGCGGCGTCGGCCGCAGATCGGCGAGCGCCGGCACCGCCAGCTTCGAACCGCGCAACGAGCCGCCGACGATGCGCACCGCGCCGGGCGGCGCCTGATGTCGCGCGCGTTTCATGGAGGTTGCGGAAGCACTGTTAGCATGCGTGGATTCTCCGGCAGCATTTTGCTCAGCGCCAGCCATGCAGAAATTCTGGAAGAAGATCACCGGCCGCGGCGAGCCCGAGCAAGCCGAATCGTCCGCGCCACAACTGGAATTGCCCGAACCGGCGGCGGCTGCCGCCGCGGCCGAACCGGTGGAAGCGGCGCTGGCCGCGCAGCAGGCGCAAGCGGCGGACGCGGTGGCCGCACAAACCGCCGAACCCGCACAGCCCGCCAAGCGAGGTTGGCGCGAGCGTCTTTCCGGCAGCGGTTTCGCAAAAAATCTCACTTCGCTGTTCGTGCGCCATCCGAAACTCGATGACGAACTGCTGGACGAACTGGAAACCACGTTGATCACCGCCGATGTCGGTGTCGCCGCCACGCACGAGCTGGTGGAAAACCTGCGCCGCCGCATGCACAAACGCGAATTCGCCGATGCCGATGCTCTGCTGAATGCGTTGCGCGCGGAATTGGTCGCGCTGCTGCAACCGGTCGTACAGCCCCTGGGTGTTGCGGGACACAAGCCGTTCGTGCTGCTGATCGTCGGCGTCAACGGCGTGGGCAAGACCACTACCATCGGCAAACTCGCACGCCGTTATCGCGACGAACGCCGCAACGTGATGCTGGCCGCGGGCGACACCTTCCGCGCGGCGGCGGTCGCGCAGTTGCAGGAATGGGGCGCGCGCAATTCCGTGCCGGTGATTGCGCAAGGCCAAGGCGCGGATTCGGCGAGTGTAATTTTCGATGCGTTGCAAACCGCGCAGGCGCGCGGCATCGACGTGCTGATCGCCGACACGGCAGGCCGGCTGCATACGCAAGCCGGCCTGATGAACGAGTTGGCGAAAGTGAAACGCGTGCTCGGTAAACTGGATCAAAGTGCGCCGCACGAGGTGCTGATGGTGATCGACGGTACCACCGGCCAGAACGCCATCAGCCAGGTGCGCCAGTTCCGCGATGCGACCGGCGTCACCGGGCTGGTAGTGACGAAACTCGACGGCACCGCCAAGGGCGGCGTGGTGTTCGCGCTGGCGCGCGAATTCGGTTTGCCGATCCGCTATGTCGGCCTGGGCGAAGGCGCGCAGGACTTGCGGGTATTCGATCCGGCCGCGTTCGTCGACGGACTCCTGCCGGAACGATTGAGCGGATGAGCGCAGGCGATTCCATTCGCGCACATCCCTGGCGCTGGTTGGCCACAGCGGTGATCGTGCTGATCGTGGTCGTGTCGCTCGCCGCGACGCTGTTCGTGCGCTCGCTGTTGCAGCCGCAACGTTTCACCGCGCTGCTGCAATCGCAACTCGCTGGCGCCGGGCTGGTATTAGCCGTGGACAAACCCGCCGCGCCGGCGCTGTGGCCGCATCCGGCGGTGCAGTTGCAAGGTTTCCAGTTGAGCAGCCTCGGTGCGAATGCGCCGCTGCTGACCGCGACGGAAGCGCGGATCGTGGTACCGTGGCGCGCTCTGCTGCACCGGGAGCTGGCGATCGAACGCCTGGAAATCCAGTCGCCGCGCATCGATCTCGACCAGTTGCAGGCGTTGACCTCGAAGCTGCCGCACACCTCGGGTGCACCGCAGTTGCCGCGCATCGGCGCGGGCATCCGCATCACCGATGGCACGCTGGTGCGTGGCGACGAACCGCTGCTGTTTGACATCGACGCGGAAACCGGCGCGCTGCTGCCGAATGTGGCGTTTCGTCTCGCCGCTTCGGCGCGCAATGGCGACGATCGTGCGGGCAGGCTGGTGTTGAGCGCGCTGCCGCGTCGTCAGGACAACACGTTGCGTTTCGATCGAATCCGTCTCGACGCGCAGGTCGAACGCGGTCCCGGCGTGGATGTCGCCGGCGATGCGGTGTGGAACGGCGGAAACGACATCGCCGCGACGTTGCAAGGCACTTTGACGTTGCCGGCGGCAACGATATTCGGCGGCAATTCGTCCGCCGCATCTGCGGCATCCGCCAACGGCACCGCAGCGGCTCCTGCGCTCCGAAAGTACGCCCTCGTCTTGCAGATCACGCCGGCAAAAGGAGCTGCGCCGTTGATCGCTGCGTTGAAGCTGGACGGCGTCAATGAACATGCCGACGTGCGCATTCCGCCGAAGGCGATGATGGACTGGTGGCGCGGCGTGCTGGCCGCCGCACCGGGGAAACCCCTGGCACTTCCGCCGCTGCAAGGCCGCGTGCAAGCCGACGAAATCGGCTACGGCCCATTGCACATGCAAGGTATGGTACTGGACGCCGGACCGGCCATCGCGCCGCTGTCGGCCGGCAGCACTCCTGCGCCGGCGAGCACGGCGGCGAAGAAGGAAGTCGCGCATTGAGCATGCCCACCAGCAGCGGCAACGATGGTTTCGCTCCGCGTCTGCTGCGGTGGTTCGACCGCCACGGCCGTCACGATCTGCCGTGGCAGCACCCACGCACATCGTATCGCGTGTGGATTTCCGAAGTCATGCTGCAACAAACCCAGGTTGCGACGGTGATTCCGTATTTCGAGCGTTTCGTGCGTGCGCTGCCGGACGAGCGGGCGCTGGCGAACGCGAGCGAGGATGAGGTGTTCGCGCTGTGGTCCGGGCTGGGCTACTACGCCCGCGCACGCAATCTGCGTCGCGCCGCGCGCATTTGCGTTGAACGACACGGAGGCGAATTGCCCGGCGATTTCGACGCGCTGCTCGCGTTGCCGGGCATCGGCCGTTCCACGGCGGGCGCGATCCTGGCGCTCTCGTGTGGCGAACGTTTTGCGATTCTGGACGGCAACGTCAAACGCGTGCTGGCGCGCCACGCCGGAGTGCGCGGTGCC
>DATFCO010000235.1:0-3476 GCA_035253005.1 Rhodanobacteraceae bacterium | reverse complement strand
GGATCGCCGATGAAGTGCTTTCGCGCGTGCGCGCGGGCGTGCAGGCGCGCCTGAAGCAGGGCAAAGCCGTTCCGGGTCTGGCGGTGGTGCTGGTGGGCAATGACGCGGCTTCCGGCGTGTACGTCAAGAACAAGCGTCGTGCCTGCAAACAAGTCGGTTTCGAGTCCTTCGACTACGACTTGCCGGCAAATACTTCGCAAGCCGACTTGTACGCGCTGATCGACAAGCTCAACGCCGATCCGGCGGCGCACGGAATTCTGGTGCAGTTGCCCTTGCCCGATCACATCGACGACAACGCGCTGATCGATCGCATCGACGCTCACAAGGACGTGGACGGCTTCAGCGCGGTCAATGTCGGCCATCTCGCGTTGCGCCGTTTCGGCCTGCGTCCGTGCACCCCCAAGGGCGTCATGACCTTGCTGGGGCACACCGATCGGCCGGTGCGCGGCCGACACGCCATCGTGGTCGGCGTTTCGAATCACGTCGGAAGGCCGCTGGTGCTGGAACTGTTGATCGCCGGTTGCACGACCACGTGCTGCCACAAGTTCACGCGCGATCTCGATCAATACGTAAGGCAGGGCGACATCGTGATCGCCGCGGTCGGCAGACCCGGCATCATCAAGGGCAAGTGGATCAAGCCCGGCGCGGTGGTGATCGATGTCGGCATCAACCGCATGGACGATGGGCGCCTGGTGGGCGACGTCGAATTCGAACAAGCGGCGCAACGCGCATCCTGGATCACACCGGTTCCCGGCGGAGTCGGACCGATGACCGTGGCCACGCTGATGGAGAACACGCTGGAAGCGGCGAATGCGAGCGATGCGGTGTAGGAGCTTGCTTGCAAGCGACTTCTTTGTCCGGACTTCGAGATCGCCTGCAAGCAGGCTCCTGCAAAGCAAAGCCACAACCACGTATAATCGCCCATTGCCCCGCCGGTAACTGCCATGCGCATCCTCGCCGAGGCTCTGACCTACGACGACGTTTACCTCGTACCCGCCCATTCGAGTGTCCTGCCGCGCGACGTCGACACTTCCACGCGCCTCACTCGTTCGATTCGACTGAACATCCCCTTGGTGTCCTCCGCGATGGACACCGTCACCGAAGCGCGCCTCGCCATCACGATGGCGCAATGCGGCGGCATCGGCATCATCCACAAGAACATGCCGCTGGAACGCCAGGCCGCCGAAGTGCGGCTGGTGAAGAAGTTCGAAGCCGGCGTGATCCGCGACCCGATTACTGTCGGCCCGCTCACTTCCATCGGCGAGGTGATGCAACTGACCCGCGCGCACAATATCTCCGGCGTGCCGGTGGTGGAGGGTGGCAAGCTCGCCGGCATCGTCACCTCGCGCGACCTGCGCTTCGAGAAGAAACCGGACGATCCGGTGAAGAACATCATGACCCGCAAGGACAAGCTGGTCACGGTGAAGGAAGGCGCGGGCGAGGACGAGATCATCGCGCTGCTGCACAAACACCGCATCGAGAAGGTGCTGGTGGTCAACGATCAATTCGAATTGCGCGGGCTGATCACGGTCAAGGACATCCAGAAGGCGCGCGACAATCCGCACGCGGCGAAGGACGATCACGAACGCTTGCGCGTCGGCGCGGCGGTCGGCGCAGCCGGCGACAGCGACGCGCGCGTGATCGCGCTGGCCGAAGCCGGCGTCGATGTCGTGGTCGTCGATAGCGCGCACGGCCATTCACAGGGCGTAATCGATCGCGTGCGCTGGATCAAGCGCGATTTCCCGCATCTGCAAATCATCGCGGGCAATATCGTCACCGCCGACGCGGCAAAGGCCTTGCGCGATGCAGGCGCGGATGCGGTGAAGGTCGGCGTGGGACCGGGTTCCATCTGCACCACTCGCATCGTCGCGGGGGTGGGTGTGCCGCAGATCACCGCGATCTCGATGGTTGCGGATGCGTTGCAGGACGAGATTCCGTTGATCGCAGACGGCGGCGTGCGCTATTCGGGCGACGTGGCGAAAGCGATCGCCGCGGGAGCCTCGAGCGTGATGCTCGGTTCGATGTTCGCCGGAACCGAGGAAGCGCCGGGCGAAGTCGAGCTGTATCAGGGCCGCTCGTACAAGAGCTATCGCGGCATGGGTTCGCTGGGTGCGATGTCGCAGGGTTCTTCCGACCGTTATTTTCAGGAAGAAGCCGTGGCCGAAAAACTTGTTCCGGAGGGCATCGAAGGCCGCGTGCCGTATCGTGGACCGCTGCGCAGCATCGTGCATCAACTGGTCGGCGGCTTGCGCGCATCGATGGGTTATTGCGGCTGCGCGGACATCGAAGCGATGCGCAAGCGTCCGCAGTTCGTGCGCGTGACCGGCGCCGGCGTGCGCGAGGCGCACGTGCACGACGTGCAGATCACCAAGGAAGCGCCGAATTACAGGATGGATTGAAGCGGGGATTGGGGGCGGATAGTGGGGGCGCTCGGATGTTGAGTCCAAGCATTCTCCGACTCCGAAATCGCTCCGCAAATGTGCCCCCGCTACCCATCCCCAACCCCGGTTCCCGCAAGCGATGCACGACCTACATAGCGACAAGATCCTCATCCTCGACTTCGGGTCGCAGTACACGCAACTGATCGCGCGGCGGGTGCGCGAGATCGGCGTGTATTGCGAAATCTGGGCCTGGGATCACGCGCCGGAGGAAATCGCCAAATTCGCTCCGAAAGGTGTGATTCTTTCGGGTGGTCCGGAATCAGCTATCGCGCCCGGCGCGCCGCAGATCGCGCAACAAGTCTTCGATCTCGGGGTACCGCTGCTCGGCATCTGCTACGGCTTGCAGGCAATGGCCGTGCAACTGGGCGGCGTGGTGGAAGGCGGTCATCCGCGGGAGTTCGGGCATGCGCGCATCAAACCGGTGGCGCCATCGAAACTGCTGAGCGGGCTGGAACCGGACGACGCGCCGCAGGACGTGTGGATGTCGCACGGCGACCGCGTCACCGCGTTGCCCCCCGGATTCGAGCTGATTGCGTCGACCGAAAGCGTTCCGATCGCCGCCGCCGCGGACGAAATGAATCGCCGTTACGGCATCCAGTTCCACCCGGAAGTGACGCACACGAAGCACGGCGCGGAAATCCTGCGGCGCTTCGTGGTGGACATCTGCGACTGCGCCACGCTGTGGACGCCCGCCAACATCATCGAGGACGCGGTCGCGCGCGTGCGCGCTCAGGTGGGCGGCGACAAGGTGCTGCTCGGCTTGTCCGGCGGCGTGGATTCTTCGGTGGTCGCGGCGCTGCTGGAAAAGGCGATCGGCGATCAACTCACCTGCGTGTTCGTGGACACCGGCCTGCTGCGCGCGGGCGAGGGCGACCAGGTGATGGATACGATGGCGCGTCATATGGGCGTACGCGTGATCCGCGTGGATGCTTCGGATCGTTTCTTCGATGCGCTGCGCGGCATCGACGATCCGGAAGAAAAACGCAAGGCCATCGGCAGACTCTTCGTCGACGTGTTCGATGAGGAAGCGCACAA
>DATFCO010000234.1:0-4312 GCA_035253005.1 Rhodanobacteraceae bacterium | reverse complement strand
GCCTGCATCAAGTCGCGGAAGCCCTGCAGAATCTGCGTGATCGCCAGACCCAGGATGATCGACAGCAGAACCGAGAGATAACTGAAAGCGTCCATGTGCGCGCGTCTTCGAATCGGCGTGCAGGATACGCGATCGCACGCCGCCCGACTCAGTGGCGGCGGCTCGGCCAGCTTGGGGCGTCCTGCTAGAGTGGCGTTGTCACCGGCAGGAGATGTCCATGGCCGCTTCGCGCCTGCTGTTGTTCGCGCTGTGTTTCGCGACGATGAGCCTGATGGGTGTTCAATCGCAAGCCGCCGACACGCTGCGCGTGATGACCTTCAACGTGCGGCTGCCGATGGCGTCCGACGGGCCCGAGCGCTGGGAGGCGCGACGCGATCTGTTCGTGCGGACGATCCGCGAGCAGCATCCGGACGTGTTCGGCACGCAGGAGCTGTACAAGGAACAGGGCGATTACGTCGTCTCGAAATTGCCGGAATACACGTGGTTCGGCATGGGCCGCAAGGGCGATGACGGCGACGAGCACATGGGCGTGTTCTATCGGCGCGACAAGTTGCGCGTGTTGCAATCCGGCAACTTCTGGCTGTCCGACACGCCCGAGGTGCCCGGCAGCATCACTTGGGGAAATATTTATCCGCGCATGGTGACGTGGGCGAAATTCCGGACCAAGGACGGCCGCAGCTTCGTGCTCTACGACACGCACCTGCCCTATCGCGCGCAGGATGAAGCGATCCGCGAACGCTGCGCGGCGCTGATCCTGAAACGCATCGGCGAATTGCCGGCGAACGAACCCTTCGTGCTGACCGGAGATTTCAACACCGGGCCGGACAGCGGCGTGCACAAGATGATGACCGAACATCTGCAGGACGCCTGGCTAGTGGCGCCGCGGCGCAACGGGCCTGAGAAGACCTTCCACAACTTCACCGGCAATCCGGATCAGCGCATCGACTGGATCCTGGTGCGCGGGTTCGATGTCGAGGACGTGCGCACCGTCACCACGCACGAGGGCAAGCTCTATCCGTCCGATCACTTTCCGGTAGTGGCGGATTTGCGCTGGATGAAATCGCCATGACCACGCGCTGCATCGATCTCAGCCACACCATCGAGGACGGCCTGATCACCTACAAGGGCCTGCCGGCGCCGATCGTGTGCGATCACCTGAGCCGCGAGCAGTCGCGCGCGCTGTACGCCGAAGGCACCGAGTTCCACATCGGCCGGATCACGATGGTCGCCAACACCGGCACGTACATCGACAGCCCGTACCACCGTTACGCCGACGGCAAGGACGTGTCCGGTTTCGATCTGGATGAAGTCGCGGAACTCGATGGCGTGGTGGTGCGTGCTGTCAGAATGAGTGGTCGTGCGATCGACCGCAGCGCGTTCGCGTCAATCGACGTGCGCGGCAAGGCCGTGCTGGTGCACACCGGCTGGGACCGGCACTGGCGCACCGACCGGTATTTCGAAGGCCATCCATTCCTCACCGAGGACGCGGCGATTCATCTGCGCGACCACGGCGCGCGCCTGGTCGGCATCGACTCCTTGAACATCGACGACATAGCCGACCTGCGCCGGCCCGTGCACTCCATTCTGCTGCGCGCCGGCATTCCGATCGTCGAACACCTGTGCGGCCTGGAACAGTTGCCGGACGCGCCTTTCCGCTTCTCCGCGGTACCGGTGAAGGTCAAGGGAATGGGGACGTTTCCGGTGAGGGCGTACGCGACGGTGGAAGAGACGCGTTGAACCTACGCGACTTGGCAAATTTCGTACTTGCCACTGCCGAGAAAACGCAAATAGCCATTGTTCCGCAATCGCTGTAACTGCTGCCGAATTTTCGCTCGAACGTTGTGATTGTTTGGATATCGCACTGCGAGCTGGTCTTCGAATCCGTAAACGTCGCTCAAGGAAAACTGTCTCCGCTCCAGCCGTTCAACGCATTTCATGATTTCGGTCAGCCAGCCGCGTTGTGAAACATCCGCCTTCTGAAGAAAAGCGATCTGTCGCCACTTCGCTTGCACAGTTTCGCGCGGAGAAATCGCACCATTCTCGACAAAGACAACACGAGCCGCTTTGGGAAGATCATCGAGCAATATGTTGCATCCGACCCATCCGGCTCGCCTCGCCGTCACCGCAAGTGGGCGTCGGCACTCGATCACACCGGGATGAAGAACGAAGCTCGGAATCACCTGCAGCTGAGTGACTTCGAGAGTTTCGCCGACAGGCTTCTGATAACTAAGCAGGAACAAATTCGGCGCCGAGCCTGAGTTGACCCGGCGCATCATTGCCGAAAATGCTCCGTCAACTGCTTTGCGTCCGAATTGGCCTGCTTTGCTTTTGAGTTCGAAATCGAACTCGCAGGTTTTGCACGCGAAATCGGCTGCCGGGTTGTTGTTGGGGTATGCCGCCAACGAACCGAGGCAAGCCGGACAATATCCGCTTGTCGCGAGCCACCGTTCCGAAAGTACTCTGATTAATTGTGGGCGGCTGGTATACACGCAGCTAAGGCTTTATCGCGTCCTCAACGCCCTGTACATATTCAGGATCGTGCGTCACCTGATCCACCGAAACAAACGCTTTGTCTTTGCTTCCGTTACGAGCGACGATAGTAGGAAAATCGTCAGCGAGCTCTTCGTCAATATCGTAGTCAACGACGATGACGCGGACGGATTCGGTTGCCACGACGTCTTGGACAACGCCGCCCCTCACGTTTACCACGACCGTTGCGATTTGATCGGACGAACTCACCGACCGATCATCCGCACTTGCTGTATCCGCAGTTGAGACAAGTCTGGCAGCCATCCAGCAGCACCAGCGCGAGGGTGTTGCACTTGCCGCAGAGTTGCGCGCCGGGCGGGAAGCTGTTCGCGGACTCGGATGCGCTTCCGGTGCCCGCCCCCTCACCCCGGCCCTCTCCCCGCTGGGGAGAGGGAGAAGAGCTGACCATCGCGCCGCCCATTTCGCCCGCTGTACTTATTTCAGAGTTTTTTTTTGACGAGGCGGCTTCGTAGGCGGCGCGCTTCTCGGCGATCAGCTTGCGCTGGGAATCGGAGAGTTCCGGATCGTGCAGCAGGCCGATCATCTTCAGGTGCTGCTCGACGATGTTACCGAGCTCGGCCACGATCGAGGGCATGTACACGCCGCCGGCCTTGAAGTAACCGCCGCGAGGGTCGAACACGGCCTTCAGTTCCTCGACCAGGAAGGTGACGTCGCCGCCCTTGCGGAACACCGCGGACATGATGCGGGTGAGCGCCACGATCCACTGGAAGTGGTCCATGTTCTTCGAGTTGATGAAGATCTCGAAGGGCCGGCGCAATTCGAATTCGGTGCCGGCGTTGAGCACGATGTCGTTGATGGTGACGTACAATGCGTGCTCGAACAGCGGCGACTTGATCTTGTAGGTGGCGCCGATCAGTGTGTCGGGGCGCTCCACCTTCTCGTGCATCTGGATCACTTCGGCCACGACCGGCTTGGGCGCTTCGGCCGGTTTCGCTTCCGGCGCGGCGACGGACGGGTCGGGTTTCACGACCTGGTAGCCGGTGATCTTCTTGTCGATTTTCGTGCTCATGTTTGTGGGAAATTTGTTGAGCGTGTTGTTCATTGAAAGTGCGGCCACGGATGGCCGCTTTCACGCGCTTAGGATGCGCATAAACGAAAAAACCACGCCGGCGTCTCGATGCGGACGCCGGCGCCGGTGTACCGCGTGCTTACTTCCGCTTGCCTTTGCGTCCGCCCTTCTTCGCGCCCTTGCGCGCGCCGCCTTTCTTCGCGGCTTTCTTGGCGCCTTTCTTTGCGCCTTTGCGTGCGCCGCCTTTCTTCGCCGCTTTCTTCGCACCTTTCCTGGCGCCCTTGCGCGCGCCGCCTTTCTTGGCGGATTTCTTGGCAGGAGCTTTCTTCGCGGCTTTCTTGGCGCCGCCCTTCTTGGCCGCCTTCTTGGCGGGAGACTTCTTGGCCGGAGCTTTCTTGGCCGGTGCGGCCGGCGCTGCCGCCGGTGCTTCCGCCATCGGATCGCTGCTGCCCCACGGGAACGTCGTTTCGTTGCTCATCGGTGGTACCCCTCAAGATTGACAGTGGACTTTCGCTTCTACGGTGCGACCGGAGTGCCGTCGCGTTCGCCACGACCGAATCGGAACTGGCTCGATCCTCCTCGACGCACCTCGCATCTTAGAGCGATCAGAATTTGCCGTAGTACCCTTCCTTCAACGCATCGAACAAATTGGCGGCGGTGTGCTTTTCGCCGTCGTACTCGACTTCCTCGTTTCCTTTCAGTTGCACAACAGTACCGTCCTCCAGTTCGAAACGGTAGAGGGTATTTTCGAGA
>DATFCO010000233.1:0-3921 GCA_035253005.1 Rhodanobacteraceae bacterium | reverse complement strand
GAGAAGAAGATCGGCGACCCGACAAAATCAACCACGTTGATGGGCCCGCTGATCGATCAAGACGCCGTGCAGCGCTTCAAGGACGCGGTCGAGAAAGCCAAAGTCGCGGGCGGCGAGGTGGAAGCCGGCGGCGCGGCGATCGAAGGCAAAGGCAACTACGTGCAGCCGACGATCATCAGCGGCGTGCGCAACGATTCGGACGTGGTGCGCACCGAAACCTTCGCGCCGATCCTGTACGTGATGAAGTTCGACACGCTGGACGAGGCCATCGCGATGCAGAACGCGGTGCCCCAGGGATTGTCGAGCGCGATCTTCACCACCAACGTGAAGTCGTCCGAGCGTTTCCTCTCCGCCGATGGTTCCGATTGCGGCATCGCCAACGTCAACATCGGCACCAGCGGCGCGGAGATCGGCGGCGCGTTCGGCGGCGAGAAAGAGACCGGCGGCGGGCGCGAATCCGGTTCCGATGCGTGGAAGGCCTACATGCGCCGCCAGACCAACACGATCAACTGGTCCGACGCGCTGCCGCTGGCGCAGGGAATCAAGTTCGATCTGTGAGCGCGCCGCGCACGCTGTTCGATTTCACCGGCTATCGCGTTGTCATCGCCGGCGGCAGTCGCGGCATCGGGCGCGCGATCGCCTTGGGGTTCCTCGAAGCCGGCGCGCGGGTCGGGGTCTGTGCGCGCGGCCAAGATGACTTGCAGCAATTGGCGAAAGATGCCGGCGCGCACGCGAAACGTTTGCACACGCACGCTTGCGATCTGGCCGACGCGGAAGAAATCAAGAACTGGATCGCCGATACTGCGCAGACGCTCGGCGGCATCGATGTGCTGGTCAACAACGCGACCGGCTATGGCTTCGAAGAAACCGACGAGGCGTGGCTGGCCGATTTCAATATCGACCTGATGGCCGCGGTGCGCGCCTCGCGCGAGGCGCTGCCGCATCTGAAACGGTCGCCGCACGCGTGCATCCTGCACACCAGTTCCATCGGCGCTTTCCGCCCGCGCACGATGGGCCCGCCCTATGCCGCGATGAAAGCCGCCCTGAACCATTACACGCGCACGCAGGCGCTGGCATTGAGCGAACACCGCATCCGCGTCAATGCGATCGCGCCCGGCTCGATCGAATTCGAAGGCGGTGTCTGGGACCGCGTGAAACAGGAGAATCCCGAGCAGTACGCGAAAGTGCTGTCGATGATTCCGTTCGGCCGCTACGGCACGCCTGGAGAAGTGGCGCAGGTGGCGCTGTTCTTGGCGTCGCCATGCGCGGGCTGGATCACCGGCCAGATCGTGGCGGTGGACGGCGGCCAGTCGTTGCGCTTCTGAGCATCACCCTGGGCGCTGTGCGAACATACGCGTGTTCCGCCGCGGAGAATCGCCATGAATACCGTCGCACGCCGAACCAGCAGTCTCGCCGTGGTCAGCCTGGTAGTCGGTGTGCTGTGCTGGTTCGTGCTGTTCTTCCTCGGCGCGATCATCGCCGTGGTCTGCGGGCACGCCGCGCGCGCGGAAATCCGCCGCGAGCCGCCCGGCACGGTCGAAGGCGACGGCATGGCGCTGGCGGGATTGATTCTCGGCTGGATCCATCTGGTGCTGTGGGTAATCGCGATCGTCTTCATCCTGCTTTTCATCGGCGGCGCGGTGTTCTTCGGCGGTCTCGCCTCGGCGTTGCACGTCTTCCACTAGGGGCCTGTTAACGCCATGCCAAGTGGCCGCGCCGTCGGCACTTTGTCTGCAGGGCAAGGAAGAGCGAGGAAGATGTATGTCGATACATAGACGAGTGATGACGCAGCCATGCGGGCAAAGGGCCACGGCCCTTCGGGTTGCTCCGCAGCGGCCGTCATACTGCGGCGCGCGGCTTGACCATAGTCTGGCTATGGCGCTGCGGCGCGCGACCTTGTCTGACAGCCGCTGCGGAAGCAACGCGGCTCATTTGGCATGGCGTTAGCAGGCCCAACGTGTACGAACGCCTGCGCCCGCTGTTGTTCTCGCTGGAACCGGAAGCCGCGCACGGATTGACCTTGTATGCGCTCGGCGTGGCGCAGCGCAGCGGCTTGATGCGCTGCGTGGCGCACAAACCGCCGCCGGATTTTCCGGTGCGTGCGTTCGGGATCGACTTTCCGAACCCAGTCGGCCTTGCGGCGGGACTCGACAAGAACGGCGAGCACCTCGAAGCGCTGGGTGCGCTGGGTTTCGGGTTTCTGGAAATCGGCACCGTCACGCCGAAACCGCAACCCGGCAATCCCAAGCCGCGCATGTTCCGCCTGGCGCAGCACGAGGCGATCATCAATCGGCTCGGGTTCAACAACCTCGGCGTGGATGCATTGCTGCGCAACGTGCAGCGCGCGAACTGGCGCGGCGTGCTGGGCATCAACATCGGCAAGAACGCGAGCACGCCGAACGAAGACGCGCTGCAGGATTACCTGTTCTGTCTGGAACGCGTGTACCCGTTGTCGTCCTACGTTACGGTGAACATCTCCTCGCCCAATACAAAGGGTCTGCGCGACTTGCAGAGTGAAGAAACGCTGCCGCGCCTGCTCGGAAGCTTGCGCGAACGCCAGGAACAGCTCGCCGCGCAACATAGTGCGCGCAAACCGATGCTGTTGAAGATCGCACCCGATCTGGACGGGACACAGATGGATGCGATCGCGCGCGCGGTGATGGACGCGCAGATCGACGGCCTGATCTGCACCAACACCACGGTGGATCATTCGGCCGTGGCCGACGATCCGCTCTCCAGCGAATCGGGCGGCTTGTCCGGCCAGCCGCTGTTCGAGCGCTCGACAGAAGTGCTGCGCGGCATGGCGCAGCGCCTCGGCGGAAAGATCCCGTTGATCGGAGTCGGCGGCGTGCTGACCGGCAGCGACGCGTCGGAGAAGCTCGACGCCGGCGCGAGCCTGGTGCAGATCTATACCGGACTGGTCTATCGCGGGCCGTGGCTGCTGACCGAGTGCGTGGAAGAAATTCGCCGCCAGTGCGGAGGCGAAGATGGCGATTGAAACCGCCCGCGTCGATCTCGGCGGTTACACACTGCTCGAGGACGCGAACTTGCGTACGCGCAACACGCTGCGGGTGGATGCGCGTGCGAGCTTGTTCGCGGAAGTGCACGATCCGAATGCGTTGCCGGCGCTGCTGGACTGGCCGGCGCTGCGCGGGATGCGCACGCTGGTGCTGGGCGAAGGCAGCAACGTGCTATTCGTCTCCGATTTCGACGGCTTGATCGTCACGTTGAAAACTCGCGGCACCGAAATCATCGGCGATGACGAACGTTACACGCGAATTCGCGTCGCGACGGGCGAACACTGGAACGACGTAGTGCGCTGGTCGCTAGCGCGCGGGTTGTGCGGACTCGAAAACCTCAGCCTGATTCCCGGCACCGCCGGCGCGGCGCCGGTGCAGAACATCGGCGCCTATGGAGTGGAGCTGGAAGAATTCGTGCGCGCCGTCGAGGCTTTCGATCTGCGCCAGAAGCGCCTCGAAACTTTCAGCAAGGCCGATTGCGCCTTCGCCTACCGCGATTCGCGTTTCAAGCGCGAACCCGATCGTTGGCTGATCACGTCACTGGAACTGGATCTGCCGAAATCGCGCGAACCGGTCATCGATTACGCCGGCGTGCACGAGGAACTCGCGGCGATGAAGATCGAAGGCAAGCCGACTTCCGCGCATGTCGCCGAAGCGGTAGTACGGCTGCGCACGCGCAAGCTGCCCGAGCCCGCGCTGATCCCGAACGCCGGCAGCTTCTTCAAGAATCCGATCGTGTCGCTCGAATCCGCGAACGAACTCAAGCACGATCATCCTGCCCTGCCGCTTTGGCAATCGGATGAGGCGCATGCCAAACTCTCGGCGGCGTGGCTGATCGAGGCGTCCGGTTTCAAGGGCGCGCGCGAGGGCGATGCGGGTATTTCGGAACGCCATGCGCTGG
>DATFCO010000232.1:0-2701 GCA_035253005.1 Rhodanobacteraceae bacterium | reverse complement strand
CAGCGCGAAGATGGTCGGATACATCACCGACATGAAGAAGCTCGCCGCTACCAGTGCGCCGAGTCCGATTTCTCCCGGCAACAGCACCGCAGCGCCACACAGCAGCACATTGATCGCGGCGAACAGCGCCAGCAATGCGCGCGCGGGCACGAAGCGCATCAGCGCCGTGCCTGCGAAGCGGCCCGCGGTGAACGCGACCAGCGAGAGCGTCAAGAAATCCGCCGCGCGTTTTTCCGGCGTGCCCGGCAGCGTGCCCTGCGTGTAGCGGATCAGCCAGCTCCACACCGTCACCTGCGCACCGACATAGAAAAACTGCGCGGCCACGGCGGAAAGAAAATATCCGTTGCGCAGCAAACGTCCCAAGTGGCGCGCGCCGCTCAACGGATCGGCGGTTTGCGCGCTGCTCGAAGGAAAGCGCACCCACGCGATCAGCAGCGCGAACACGATCACCACCGCCGCGATCACCAGATACGGCGTTTGCACGCGCAAGGCTTCGCTGGCGAAATACGCGTGGCGAGCGACCGGCGTCATCTCCGCCAGTTGCTGCGGCGTGTGTTCGACGCCGGAAAAGATGAACCAGCGGCCGATCAGCACGCCCGTGATCGAACCCAGCGGATTGAACGCCTGCGCGAAATTCAATCTTCGCGCCGCACCTTCGGCCGGACCCAGTACCGTCACCAGCGGATTGGCGGAAGTCTCCAGAAACGACAGGCCGCTGGCGATCACAAACAGTCCGCACAGGAACAACGGATAGCTCAGATCAGAAGCGGCCGGATAGAACAGCAGCGCGCCGATCGCATACAGCGCCAGTCCGACCAGGATCGCACCTTTGAAGCCGATGCGCCGCATGCAGATGCCGGCGGGAATCGCCAGCAGGAAATAACCAAGATAGAACGCGCTCTGCACCAGCCCGGCCTGGAGATCCGAGAGCGTGAATGCGTTCTTGAATTGCTTGATCAGGATGTCGTTGAGGTTGTTGGCAACGCCCCAAAGGAAGAACAGACCCACGATCAGGGCCAGTGCGGCGATGGAAGTGCGCGCGACGGAAGCGCTGCGGACTTCGGACCTGATCGGATCGGCGGAGGACATCGTGGAATTCTTGTTCGCGGCGCTTGCCGGAAGGCGCTGACAGGCCGATACTAGCCCTTGAGTCCGGGTTGTAGATATAAAATTCCGGTTTGTCAATGAACGGGCGGAAGCCGCCAGCCACCAACAGCGCCATACGCCATGAGCAAGCTTCCCAAGTATCGAGCGCCCGCCCTGGACAAGGGCATCGACATTCTTGAACTGCTGGCGCGCACTGCGGGCCCGATGAACATGACCGCGATCGCCGCCGCGATCGGCTATTCCAAGGGCGAGATCTTCCGCATGCTGCAGGTGCTGGAAGGGCGCGGCTACATTGCGCGCGAGAACGATTCCGGTTACGTGCTGACCAATCGGCTGTTCATGCTCGGCATGGAGCAGCCGCCGATCAAGTCGCTGAGCGAGGCCGCGCTGCCCGTGATGCATCGCCTGGCGCACGAGACGCAGCAGCCCTGCCATCTCGTCGTCGCGTCCGAAGACCAGATCGTGGTGATCGCACGCGTGGACACGCCCGGCGACGTCGGCTTCGTGGTGCGTGTGGGCCATCGTCGGCCGATCGCGCATTCCACGTCCGGCGCGGTGCTGTTCGCGTTCCAGAACGACGAGGTACGTGCGCACTGGCTCGACACCTTGAACAAGGCCGGCACGCGCTACTCTCGCAAGAAATTCATCGAGCAGGCCGACCGCATCCGTGCACAAGGTTATGCCATGCTCGCCAGCGAAGCGGTGGATGGCGTGACCGATCTTTCGGCGCCGATCCTGCGCCACGGCTATGCCGCGGGCGCGCTGACCATTCCCTTTGTCGAACGCAAGCCCGCGCAGGTGACGATGAAGCGCGCGATCGAACGCCTGCGCGCCGCGGCAGCGGATATCTCGCGGGAGCTGACGGCATGAAGCGGTGGCTGCTCGCGTTGTTCTGCACGTGCGTCTGTTTCGCCGCGCAGGCGCAGCCGGCACCGAAGGCGCAGCGGATGCAATGGTTCGCCGATGCCAAGTTCGGCATCTTCATTCATTTCGGCATCTACGCGGTGGACGGCATCGCCGAGTCGTGGTCGTTCTTCGACGGCGACATTTCGTATGCCGATTACATGAAGCAACTGAAAGGCTTCACCGCATCGCATTACGATCCGCAAGCGTGGGCCGATCTGATCAAGGAAAGCGGCGCGCGCTACGCGGTGATGACCACCAAACACCATGACGGCGTGGCGCTGTGGGACACGAAGCAGGGCTTGAACGTGGTGAAGGACACGCCGGCCAAGCGCGATCTGGTGGCGCCGTTCGTGGCCGCACTGCGCAAAGACGGTTTGAAGGTCGGGCTGTATTACTCGCTGATCGACTGGTCGTCGCCGGACTATCCGGCCTTCACCAAAACCAAGACGCGCTACGAGATCAAGAACGATCCGGCGCGCTGGAACCGCTTCGTGGCGTATTACCAGAACCAGTTGCGCGATCTGATGGATCGCTACCACCCGGATCTGTACTGGTTCGATGGCGGCTGGGAGCACAGTGCCGAGGAATGGCACTCGAAACAAACGGCCGAGATGATCTTCGCGCACAACCCGAACGCGATCATCAATTCGCGCCTGCCGGGCTACGGCGATTACGGCACGCCGGAGCA
>DATFCO010000231.1:0-2464 GCA_035253005.1 Rhodanobacteraceae bacterium | reverse complement strand
CCACTCGACTACCTTGTGCACTTCCTCGTCGCTGACGAAAGCCCCGTGCACGCGCTGCGGCGTCGCGGTGCCCGGCGGCAGGTACAGCATGTCGCCATGGCCGAGCAGCGTCTCCGCGCCGGATTGATCCAGGATCGTGCGCGAATCGATCTTGGATGAAACCTGGAAAGCGATGCGTGTGGGAATGTTGGCCTTGATCAAGCCGGTGATCACATCGACCGACGGACGCTGCGTGGCCAGAATCAAATGCACGCCGGCGGCACGTGCCTTCTGCGCCAGCCGCGCGATCAGCTCCTCAACCTTCTTGCCGACGATCATCATCATGTCGGCGAATTCGTCGATGATCACCACCACGAACGGCAGCGGCTGCAATGGCTGCGCGATTTGCATCGGATTGTCCGGGTTCGGCTTGAACAGCGGATCCAGCAGCGGCTGGCCCGCGGCCTCCGCATCCTTGATCTTCTTGTTGAAGCCGGCGAGATTGCGCACGCCGACCGCGGCCATCAGCTTGTAGCGGCGCTCCATTTCCGCCACGCACCAGCGCAGCGCATTGGCCGCCTGCTTCATGTCGGTCACCACCGGCGCCAGCAGGTGCGGGATTCCCTCGTACACCGAGAGCTCCAGCATCTTGGGATCGATCATGATCGTGCGCACTTCGGCCGGCGAAGCCTTGAACAGCAGCGACAGCACCATCGCGTTCAGCGCGACCGATTTGCCGGAACCGGTGGTGCCGGCCACCAGCAGGTGCGGCATCTTCTGCAAGTCCACCACGACTGGCCGGCCGCCGATGTCCTTGCCCAGCGCTAGCGACAACGGCGAGCGCGCATCGCCGTATTCCTTCGAATCGAATATTTCCGACAGGTACACCGTCTCGCGCGTGGCATTCGGGATTTCCAGACCGATCACGTTCTTGCCGGGAATCACGTCCACCACGCGTACGCTGTACACGCTCAAGCCGCGCGCGATGTCCTTGTCCAGCGATGAAATCTGGCTGCCGCGCACGCCGGCCGCGGGTTCCAGTTCGAAACGCGTGATCACCGGGCCCGGGTGCGCGCTGACGACTTGCGCGTCGATGCGGAAATCCTTCAACTTCATCTCGACCTGGCGCGAGAGCACTTCCAGTGTTTCTTCCGAATAGCCCTTGCCTTGCGGCGGCGCCTGGTCCAGCAGCGACAGCGGCGGCAGTTCGCCTTCGCTCGCGGCGCCGGCGAACATCGGAATCTGCGTTTCGCGTTTGGAACGTTCGCTCTTGACGATGGGCGCGGGCGTCGGCTCGATCTTGATCGGCTCGCGCCTGGCCTGCTTGGCGAATTCGACTTTGCGCACTTCCTCGCGCTCATTGCGCGCGGCGCGTGCCGCCAGCGCTTCCGGCGCGCGCTTGAGTTTTCCACCCAGCCATGCGAAGGCGACGAGCAAGCCGCGGCCGATCGCGTCCATCAGCTTGAACCAGGAGAGACCCGTTGCCAGCGTCACCGCGATCAGGAACAGCGCGAGCAGGAACAATGTTGCGCCGAGCGTGCCGAAGCCGCGCGTCAACCCGCTGCCGACCAGTTGCCCGAGAATCCCGCCGCTGCCGGCTGGCAGATCGTTCAACCCGGAATCGTGCAGCCACGCCAGCCCGCAGCCGGCGACGAAAAAGGCGACGAAGCCGATCAGGCGCAGCGTGGGTTCCAGCGCGCTGCGGTCGGCCGAACGCCAGCCGCGCAGCACGCCGATGGAGAGCACGCCCAGCAGGATCGGAAACGCAAAGGCGATTTCACCGAACAGGTACAGCAGCAGGTCGGCGAGATACGCGCCGACGGTGCCGCCGAAGTTGTGCACGCTGCTCGTTTCGGCGGTGTGCGACCAGCCCGGATCGGCAGGGTTGTGGCTGATCAGGCAGACCAGCAGATAGAGCGCGACGGGCAACAGCAGCAGCACCGCGGCTTCGCGCAGCACGCGCCGCGTGCGCTCGCCATCGTCGCGAAGGGTGGAAGAGGAAACGGCTTTGGCGCGCGCCACGTGTTGCGACCTCAATCGTGCATCATCTGGCGCGGACTATAACGCTCCGAGGCATGTAGCGCGCGCTTTGCGCACGCATGAACGCGGCCAGCACTCTTCGTGCGCGGAGCGCACGCTACTCGCGCCCGCGCACTGGCGGAACAGAGATCGCGCCGATCGCATGCAGGGCAAGCTCCTACAGTTTCATCCCTTTCAACGCCGGGTGCACGATCTCGCCGCCGGCGATGCTGATGCCCTTGGCCAGCGGCTGGTAACTGCGCCACTCGCCGCCGGCTGCCAGCCGCAACACGTACGGCAGCAGCGCGGCGGAAATCGCCTGCGAGGACGTCTGCGGCACCGCGCCCGGCATGTTGGTGACGCAGAAATGCGTGACGCCATCGACGACGTAGGTCGGATCGGCCCAGGTGGTGGGCTTGGAAGTTTCGAAGCAGCCGCCTTGGTCGATGGAAATATCGACCATCAC
>DATFCO010000230.1:0-5184 GCA_035253005.1 Rhodanobacteraceae bacterium | reverse complement strand
CGGTTCCAGCGTGGGGCCATAGCTCAGCTGGGAGAGCGCTACAATGGCATTGTAGAGGTCGCCGGTTCGATCCCGGCTGGCTCCACCACTCCCCGCTGTCCCCATCGTCTAGAGGCCTAGGACACCACCCTTTCACGGTGGCGACCGGGGTTCGAATCCCCGTGGGGACGCCACTTCGCGAAGTGAGTGAGTGGTCGCGCACGCTGGAATGTTGCACAATTGCTTTTCGATTTCTTTTTTGCGGAGCACGGAGCGGTAGTTCAGCTGGTTAGAATGCTGGCCTGTCACGCCGGAGGTCGCGGGTTCGAGTCCCGTCCGCTCCGCCAGTTCCGCGATTGAGGTCGAACAAAAGGCCCGCCGAGCGCGGGCTTTTTTTTGTGCATGACTTCCGGCAGGCCTTTCGTCCGGAATTGAAACATTATATCGTTCTGCACCCGAGGATCCGTGCGGAAGGCTGCCGCTGTGCACAAGACGTGGACGCAGGCGATTGCGATGCGCATCCGCGCGCCGGTTCTGTCTGGCGCGTGCGCGCTGACCCTTGCCGGCTGCGCCGTCGGAGCGAACTTCCAAAAGCCGGCAGCACCGAAGGTCGATCGCTACACCGCGCAACCGGTCGCGTCCACCGTTGCGACGCCCGGGATCGTTGGCGGCTCGGCGCAGCGCTTTGATTCCGGCGCGGATATCGCCGGCGATTGGTGGACGCTGTTCCACTCGCGGCAATTGAAGGCGCTGATCGAGGCGGCGCTCGCCAACAATCCCGATCTGAAAGCCGCGCAGGCAGCGCTGGCGCAAGCGCACGAAAGCACCCTCGCCCAGCGTGGCGCGTATTTCCCGCAGGTCAATGCGGAACTCAACGCGACGCGCTACAAGCAGCCCGGTTCGTTGGCGCCGGTGCCGAGCAACAACGCGTTCCTCTACAACCTGTACACGCCGCAGGTCAGCGTGTCTTACGCGCCCGACGTATTCGGGCTGAACCGCCGCGCGGTCGAATCGTTGCAGGCGCAGACGCAAGCCGCGCGTTTCCAGATGATCGCGGCCTGGAACACGTTGACCTCCAACATCGCGGTGGCTGCGATCACGGACGCTTCGCTGAAGGCGCAGATCGATGCGACGAACGAGCTGATCGGCATCGAATCGCAGGCCGTCGATCTGATGCGCTATCGCTATTCCAAGGGCGATGCCAGCCAAATCGATGTCTCCGCGCAGGAAGCGCAACTCGCGCAAACCAAAGCGTCGCTGCCGCCGCTGTTGCAGCAACGCGATCAGCAGCAGCATCTGCTCGCGGTGTTGACCGGAAAATTTCCTGCGCTATCGCACGTCTCCGATTTCGATCTCGCCGATCTGCAATTGCCGTCCGACTTGCCGCTGAGCTTGCCTTCGAAACTGGTGGAGCAAAGACCCGATGTGCGTCAGGCGCAGGCCAACTGGCACGCTGCGAGTGCCAATGTGGGCGTGGCAATCGCGCAGCGCTTTCCGCAGATCACGTTGAGTGCGGATGCCGGAAGCAGCGCGTTGGCGATCGGCCAAGTGTTCAAGACCGGCACGGGCTTCTGGACGCTGGGCGCGGACGTGCTGGCGCCGATCTTCGAGGGCGGCAAGCTCAAGCATCAGCAGCGCGCGGCGGAAGCGGCCGCGCGGCAAGCGGCCGAGCAATACCGCAGCATCGTGCTGACCGCGTTCCAGAACGTCGCCGACACGCTGACCGCCTTGCAGCACGACGCGGAAACGCTGCAAGCCGCCGCGAAAACGGAAAACGCCGCGCGTACCACGCTGGAACTTTCGCAACGGCAATTGCGTGACGGTTACATCGACCAGCTCGCCTTGCTGAGCGCCGAGCAGGCGTACCAGCAAGCGCGCATCGCGCGCGTGCAGGCGCAGGCCGCGCGCTACGCCGACACCGCCGCGCTGTTCCAGGCTCTGGGCGGCGGCTGGTGGAACCGGAAGGAATTGGCGAAGGAAGACAATTCGTGAATCTGGATTTTAGATTGCTGAAGCGCTTTCGCTTCCCCCTCACCCGCCAAGCGCTGCGCGCTTGTCTCCCTCTCCCCACAGGGGAGAGGGTTGGGGTGAGGGGGCACTGGACGCGCGTAATCTGTCCCTCACTGATTGCGATTGTTGGCTTGTCCGGCTGCTCGTCCAGCGCCAACGATACGCAAGCCGCGGCGAAGCCCGAGAACGTCACGCTCACTTCCGCGCAGCGCCAGCGCATCACGCTCTATACCGTCGCGCCTTCGAGTTTCCACACGAGCATCGACACCACCGGCGTGGTGGATTTCGATCAGGACCAAGCCACGCAAATTCTGGCGCCTTTCTCCGGCCCCGTGTCGAAATTGCTGGTGGCGCAGGGCGATCGCGTCAAGCGTGGACAACCACTTGCGACGGTGACGTCGCCCGATTTCGCTTCCGCCCTGAGCGCCTATCGCAAAGCCGTGGTCACGGCGAAGAACGCGCGCCGCGTGGCCGACTACGACCAGGACATGCTGCAACACCACGCGATCTCGCAGCGCGAAGCCGAGCAAGCGCAAACCGATGCCGCAAACGCGGCAGCCGATCGCGCGTCGGCATTGCAGGCGCTCGCCGCGTTGGACATCGATCCGCATGCGCTGGCCGAATTGCGCGCCGGCAAAGATGTCACCCACGTGGAAGGCGTGATCCGCGCGCCGATCGCCGGCATCGTGGTCGAGAAGAACATCACGCCCGGACAACTGTTGCAAGCCGGCAGCACGCCCTGCTTTACCGTCGCCAATCTTTCGCGCGTGTGGGTGAACGCCAACGTGTTCGGCAACGATGTCGCCTCGTTGCGCAACGGCGATCCCGCGCAGGTCTTCGCCGATGAAAACGGCACGCCGATGAGCGGCACCGTCACCAACGTTTCGGCGGAAGTCGATCCCGATACACGCGCAGTCGCGGCGCGCGTGGACGTGCCCAATCCGCAAGGCGCATTGAAGAAGCAGATGTATGTGCGCGTGCGGATCGAATCGAAACAGGCGCGCTACGGTCTGCTGGTGCCGGTTTCGGCGGTGCTGCGCGACGACGACAACCTGCCCTTCGTCTACGTCGTGCAGCCGGACGACAGCTACGCACGAGCGCACGTCACGCTGGGCGAGCGCGTCGGCAACGATTATATGATTCCGTCAGGCCTGCACGCGGGGATGCGCATCGTCAGCGACGGCGCGTTGTTCCTGCGCTTCATCGAAACACAATGAGCGCGCAAATCGAGGAAGCGGCGCGGCGCGCATCGCTGATTAACCGCATCGTCGCGTTCGCGCTGGCGCAACGGTTGTTGATCATCCTGTTGTCGGCGGCATTGGTCGCCGCGGGATGGTGGGCGCTGGAGCGCCTGCCGATGGATGCGTATCCGGATCTCTCGCCGCCGATGGTGGACATCGTCACGCAGTGGCCGGGGCATTCGGCGGAAGAAGTCGAGCGATTGATCTCGGTGCCGATGGAACGCGCCATGGCCGACGTGCCGGACATGGTGATGAAACGCTCGGTGTCACTGTACGGCTTATCCGACGTCACGCTCACCTTCAGCGACAGCACCGACAAGTATTTCGCGCGGCAACAGGTATTCAACCGTTTGAGCGATGCCGGGTTGCCCGATAGCGTGACGCCTTCGGTATCGCCGCTCTCGTCGCCTTCCGGCTTGATCTACCGCTACGTGCTGCAAAGTTCCGATCGCTCGCCGACCGAACTGAAAACGTTGCAGGACTGGGTGATCGCACCGCAGTACCGCGCCGTGCCGGGCGTCGCCGACGACTCGGCGTTCGGCGGCGGCGATATGCAATATCAAGTGCTGCTCGATCCGGCCAGAATTGCTGCGGTGGGTTTGTCGGTACCGCAGGTGGAAGCCTCGCTCGCGGCCAACAACGGCAACGCCGGCGGCGGTTTCTATTCGCAGGGCGGCCAGTTCTACTACGTGCGCGGGCTGGGTCGCCTGCAAACGCTGGAAGACATCGGCAATGTGGTGGTGGCCGTGCACGACGGCACGCCGGTGCTGGTGAAAGATGTCGGCACGGTGACGCTGGGAATCGCACCGCGGCTGGGCGAATTCGGTTACATGAATCAGGATGACGCGGTGGAAGGCGTGATCCTGCTGCGTACCGGCGAAAAGACGCAGGACGTGCTGCGCGCGATCGAGGCGAAGACCAAGGAACTCAACGAGTCGGTGTTGCCGCGCGATGTCAAGATCCATCCGTTTTACGACCTGAGTCATCTGATCGAAGAAACCACGCAAGTCGTCGAGCGCAATCTTTTGGCAGGCATGCTGCTGGTCGCGGCGGTGCTGGTGTTCTTTCTTTACGACGTGCGCGCCGGTTTGATCGTCGCCGTCACGATCCCGCTGGCGCTGCTGTTCGCATTCTGTTGCCTGCATCTGCAAGGCGCATCCGCCAACCTGCTTTCGATCGGCGCGGTGGACTTCGGAATATTGGTCGACGGCGCGATCTTCATGGTGGAGAACATCTTCCGCGAGATCGCCGCGCGCGTGGAAACCGAGGAGCCGCTGGACGTACGCGCGATCATCATCCAGGCCGCCTCCGAAGTGGACCGCCCGCTGGTGTACGCGGTGGCGGTGATCGTGGCGAGTTTCCTGCCGATCTACGTGTTGACCGGCCCGTCCGGCACGCTATTTAAACCGATGGCCGACACCATGATCTACGCGCTGATCGGCTCGCTGATCGTGACGCTCACCCTTTTGCCGGTGTTGTGCGCGCTGTTCATGCGCCGCGGCGTGCGCGAGCGGCGCAACCGGATTTTCGAGCGCGTCAAGACCGGTTACGCGCGCTGGCTGGATCGTTCGCTCGCCAAACCGTGGCCGACCACGATCATTCCGGCCATCCTGCTGGGCCTTTCGCTGTTGCTGGTGCCGGCGATCGGCGCGGAATTCATGCCGCATCTGGACGAGGGCGCGTTGTGGGTGCGTGCCACCATGCCTTACACCATCTCCTACGACGAAGCCGCCAAGATCACGCCGCAGATCCGCGACATCCTGCGTTCGTTTCCAGTGGTGACGACGGTATCGTCGGAACTGGGACGGCCCGACGACGGCACCGATGCAACCGGATTCTTCAACGTGGAATTCTTCGTTGGACTGAAACCGTATTCGCAATGGCACGGCGCGTATTCGGACAAGGCCGCGCTGATCGAGGCCATCGACAAGAAACTGCAAGCCTTCCCCGGCAT
>DATFCO010000229.1:0-25528 GCA_035253005.1 Rhodanobacteraceae bacterium | reverse complement strand
CGAGGGCCCGTCTCACAGTCGAAACTGACGCACGCACAGCCTTCGGACATGGCTTCCAGCAAGGCCATGGGAAATCCTTCGAAGCGTGAAGAAAGGACGAACAGATCGGCTTGTTGCATCTCTGTCCGCACGTTGCTGGTGAAACCAGGCATGGACACTCGGCCGCACAAACCTCTTGCCGCAACTGCCTCCGCGAGCGTTTCGCGGAAACAGCCTTCGCCCAGGATGCGAAGATTCCAATCCGGGTGGATCTCAACAGCCGTTGCGAATGCTTCGATCAGCAAATCGAACCCCTTCACGGGCATCAATCGGCCCACGGCCAATAAGGTCCGGCTACTTTTCCCCGCATGCGAATTGGTCTTATGGGACGCTGTTACCGCTGCATTTGCACCTGCTGCCGGAAATGGCACCGGATTGGGTATTACGGTGACCGTACAACCAAGTCTCTTTTCGACGAGGCTTGCGCTGCGTCGCGTGAGAGCGACCACCGCGGCTGCCCGCCGGTACAGCGGGCCATGGAACTTGCTCCAGATGCCTCTCGGTGTCTTCGCGCCTATGAAGGTGTGTTCGGCAACGATCACCGGCAGCCGCAGTCCGATCGCGGCCATCAGGGTAAGCATGTTGGTGATCGCGACGAAGCTGATCACCACATCCGGCTGACAAGCCAGGATTGCGGCGCGCAAAGCCCGTACGCGTGTCAAGTTATTGACGATCGCGCGCAATACACTCGGTGACGCACCCGACTTGTCGAGCACAACGCGAGATACCGCCGGACTCACCTCATATCTGTCATGACTCGTCGGCGCAAGCGTTATCAGGGTGACCTTGACGCCTTGTGCGGCCCACGCATCGGCCAGGGTGGCCATGACGCGTTCCGCGCCGCCACCTCCCAGAGAAGAGATGACCAGTGCCAGCTTCAAACCGAATCTCCCAGCCAATGATCGAGGTTTCTGCCGGTAATCGTTTGGAGCAATCGGATATCGGGAGCGAAGTACGCCTGCATCTCCGCTTGCAGAGGCGGCGGCAATGCAGGCTTGGGCGCCGGAACAAAATTCGCACGTCGCAAGGCGGCCCGCACCCCCCATCTGGAGATGCCCAGATGACGCTTTAATTGCATGGCGGTGCGTAGCAGGGTTTTCGGTGTCTTCTGGGTGAAATGCGCCAGCATTTGCGAACGTGCCCGGCGGCGCGCATTTATGTGCGGGAATTCGCGGCGGCCGTCATCCGGCACGGCCAAGAAATCCAATATCTCTCGATAAGTGCCCCCCGAATCGCGGACAAAGTCCTCATAAAACCACCACCTGACTTGGGTTTTCGGAAAGATGCTCAATAACCGCGTCAGTTGGTGTCCCAACAGCGGTAATCGGTCGTAAAGGAGAATCTTGCCGTCACGGCAATGTCCCGGCACCTTGCGTCCGCTGCGTCTTTCGCGGCACAAATCCCAAGCTCGTGCGAAATCGGTGACGTTTTCGTCGCGGGAAAGCAGCGCTTGAGCGTGCATTGCAACCGCCAGCTCCAAGGGGTTTCGCAGCATCACCACCAAGCGCGCTGACGGAACGTTCTTGCGGATCTCCGCAATAGCCACTTCAGAATAAAGATAGAACACCGACGCCTCACCGGCGGCCAAATGGTCAGGCGTCGTCTGAAACAACGATTGGTAATCCCGCAGATTATCGACGCATCGATAACCCGGAATGTCCATTGCGAAATAATGCGGTTCCTTGGGCTGGCACATGAATACGCGCGGATGAGCGCGCAGATATTCCGAGATGGCCGTGGTGCCACACTTGGGTGCGCCAACGATGAAAAAGTCCGGCAGCATCATCGCGAAAACGTGGGCAATACGGTGGGATTCACGCCGAGTTTGCGGCGCACGAACACCAATGATGCGAGATTCCATGCGATCGTGGATGAGGATGTAGCGACCGCCGCGCCGATGAGACCGAACGGTGGAATCAGCGCGAGGCTGAGCAGCACGTTCAACAATGCCGCAACGCCGGTGAACCACGGCGCTTCGCGCTCGTAACGGGTCATCGTCATCAGGAAGCCCACAGGGCCGGCAATGGCATTGATGCATTGCCCGAGCAGGATGATCAGCAATGGCACATACGCGGATTCGGCGAATCCCTTGCCGAACAGTCCCAGGATCCAGTACCCGCCGGCGGCCAGCGGCAGCGCGACCAACATGGTTACGACGAAGGTCAGCTTGGCCGCGTGGTGCACCATCTTGGCCATCCTGGCGTGATCGCCAGCCACATAGCTCTCCGCGATCATGGGGGCCAGAATCGTATTGACGGCGGTCAGTCCGTAAACCGCCAGTGCCGCGAGCTTCACCGCCGCGTAATACGGACCCACCAACCCTGCACCTGCGAGTGCTCCCAAGATGAGCACATCGGCCCGATTGTTGGCAATGCCCATCGCCGCCATGAAAAAAAGCTGGCGGCCCAATTTGAACCAGCCGGGAACGTCGTAGCTGGGCCGCGCCTCTCTTGCGGCGGCAGGCCACAAACGTGTAAGCCTCCATTCCGAACCGATGAGAGTTATCAGCGCGGCGACGACGCTCACCGCCATGACACCAGGTGCGGCCAATCGCCATCCCAGCGCCAGAACCAGTACCAGAGCCAGGACGACCAAAACCAGAGGTCTCACCACATTGTCGTAAGCGCCGGACCGCACGGCTCGTTTGAAGCCGCGAAAGAATGCGCCATTCAATGCCAATTGCGTCACCAGCGGCAGCAACAAAAAACCGACCAGTAGCGTCGATTCCAGATTTCCGCCGAGCCGCTGGCGCAGCAAGAAGACGACCAGCCCGCCGATCAGCATGATCACGATGCTCGCCAGCAGCACGATGGCGCTTGCTCCTCGCCGCAAGCCGCGCAACATGCCCCACTCCTGGCGATGCAGATAGGTCGGTACGAAGCGCACGACGCTGCTACTTTGACCTAGCAGCGCAAACACCGAAAGCACACCCATCCATGAAAACACCAAGGTATAGACGCCGTACTCCGTTTTTCCTACCAGCCTGGCAAGCACTACGTTGACGATGAGGCTGAGGCCCGCGCCGCCGACTTGCACGAGCAATGCACCCGAGGCGCCACGCCGCAACACGCGCAGGTGGGGCGAAAAATCGCGCGGAGTGGCCAAGCCCGCGCCCAACTCGCCGGCGCCTCTTTCGTTCGACATGTTCAGGGCCCTCGAACCGGTTGATCGAGCCTGATGGCGAACGCCTTGGGCGACTCCGAGAGGGCATCGAGCATCAGCGCGAGTTCGCGCTCGCCCTCCCAGTGCAGCCTCATGCCTGGTTGGCGGATCCGCCGGCCGGCGAGGAAAAACACACGTGCGCAAAGATAGGCGATCAGCCGCGCGTGAGCCTCGTCGGCCGAACGATCGAGCGTATCGATCAATGTGCGAAAGATGTTGTTGCAGCGGATGGCAGGAGGTGAACCCTCCAGGCTCCGTAGGGAAAAAAGAAAGTGGATGAGGTCATAATCCGCGGGGTAGCCCGCGTGTGCGTACTCCCAGTCGATCACACACAGACGCTTCGGGTGCGGGAACACATTGCTCGGCGTGAAGTCGCCGTGGGCGAGGCCCAATGGTGCGATCAGTTCTTCACGACGAGAGAGGAAGTCGAGCCAGCGCTGCAACCGGGTCCGCCAGTCGGAGGACAAATAAGGCTCCAACTCTTCCAATCTGCTCTGGCCGCGACTGGACAGTGCTGCCGAGCCCGCAGGGTTACCGAGCGAAGTGTGTTCGGCCAGTTCCCGGAGGAAGTCGAGGTGCAGATGAGTCAGCCGGCACAGGCGAGCCGAAGATTTGTTCGTGTCGGTGGCAAGAATCGCCGTACCGTTCCGCTTTTCGTACAGCAGCACCTGCGGGACGATCGCGGAACGCAGGTTCGCCGCACGCATTTCGCGCATGACGCCGGCTTCGTTCTCGAGCAGCGAATGCACCGAGGGAGTGTGCGACACCTTTGCATAGCCATGAATGATCCCTCTGCCGTCCATGAGCTGCACCACCAGCTTGCGATGAGGTCCCGCAGTGCCGGAAAAAAAAGCGCAATGAGTGAATGACGAGCCGAGTGAACCGGTGAGGCAATGATCGCCTGAGAGATGCAGCCGCTGTCCGAACCCGTACCAAGGCAGTCCCAAACCGGCGGCTACGGCCGCAGTTTGTTTGAGAGCGCGCGCACCGGAGCGCAGAGGCTGTATCAGCGCGAGCGAGCTGATGCTCACTGCGTGCGGCCGCAGCGGCACCAGCCACGCGCGCGATCTCTCGTGGCCGGTGAGCACGCCATAGGGTTCGGACCCGGGGTGCGGCTCGTCGCTGATGCGCAAGCCTAGCGCCTCAATCTCTTCTATCGCCGCACAAAGCAGGGGGTCAGAGAAAACACCCTTCAGGTACGGGCTGGCCATGGCCGCCGCAAACCCCGTGGAGACATACCTGTCATTGAGCGGCCACATCCCCGTAGTAGTCGTATGAATAGTTGCCGCTGCGCCGTTCGACACCATTGAATACCACGCCGTGTATTTCGACTCCGCTGTGCTCGAAGCGTTGCTTGGCCAGTTCGATTTCCTTGGACTCGTTGAGGCCGAAGCGCACCACCAGGATGTTGGTGCCGGCGTGGCGGCCGATCAGTGCCGCATCGGTGACCGCAAGGATCGGCGGGCTGTCGAGAACGACATAGTCGTAGTAGGCGGACAGCCGCTGCAGCAGCGTCGTGAAGCGCGGATCCATCAGCAGCTCGGAAGGATGCGAAGACAGTCCTCCGCGGGGGAGGAAATGCAGATTATTCAGGCCGGGCACCTGGCGGATGGCTATCGACATCTCGATCTGTCCCAAGATCAGGTCCGACAGCCCGTTGTTGGCACTGCAACCTATCAGTTTGTGCAGCGAACCATCGCGCAAATTCGCATCGACCAGCAGCACCTTTTTCCCGCTTTGTGACATCAATGTCGCGAGATTGGCCGAGACGAACGTCTTGCCGGCGTTGGGGCTGCTGCCGGAAACCATCAGCAAATTGTTGCCTGTTTCCCGTTTCGCGAAGGTCAGGCTGGTGCGCAGGACGCGCATCGCTTCCGTGGCGACATCGGTCGGCGCCGCGAGCGCCAGCAGACGGCGGGGTTCATGTCCGGCTCTGCGTGGGAGCCGTCGCTTCGAGATCACGCGCTCTTCTTCGCTCAGCGGAATGGATGCGTAAACAGGCAGCCCCAGTTGTTCGATTTCGAGCGGATCCTCCACGCCGCGGCTCAACATCCTCCGGATGAAGACGTAACTCACCGACAGGAAGACACCGAGAAAAGCGGCGCCGAGCACGATGATCAATTTCCGGGGCTTCACCGGCGTGGTGATATCCACGTCGGCCGGATCCACGATGCGCACATCGCCGACGGTGCCGGCCTGCGCAACTTCCAGTTGCTGGGATTCGTTGAGCAGGTTGGTGTATGCGGTATTGAGCACTTGCACGTTGCCCTGCAACTGCAGCAATTCACGCTGCGTATCGGGAATCGATGAAACCTGCTTCTCGAGATCGTTTTTTTTCGCTTGCAGTTCACCGATCTGCTTCATCAATGCCACGTAAGCCGGATGTCTCGAGGTATAAAGGCGCTCTACCTCAGCCTTCTGCACCTGCAGTTGCGAAATGTTGGCGTCGACCGCGGCGATCTGGCTCAGGTAGCTTTCGGTTTGCATCGGCACATCCACCGAATGTGCCTTGTTCTGGAAAGCGGTCAGCGCGTCCTGCGCCTTCTGCAATTTCGCGCGCGCCGCGGGAAGCTGCTGCCTGACGAAGTCCAGGCTGCTGCCCGCCTGGGCCGAATTTCTGAGAGCGTTTTGTGCGACATAGGCCTTGGTGACTTCATCCAGCACCTTGACGGCGAGGTGGGGACTTTGACCGTCGAGCGTCACCTGGATGATGTTTGAATCCATCTTGCCCGGTTGTTTGGCCTGGATGGCGCTGCTCAGCTGATCAATGGTGTAAGCCTCGCCGTTGCGAGTGACGCTGAAGTGCGTGCCGGGATTGGCATACAAGGTTTTGACCAGCGCGGTGATCCCCGACCCCTTGGCCAGTTGCCCGGTCTTGCCGCGCAGCAGCAATTGCGATTGTCCAGGGATGATGCTCATGTCCCACAGCGTGTAATCGCCGTTCTCGCCTGCGATCAAGGTCAACTCTTCGCCCAGAAGGCTGTTCGGAACATCGAGTTGCGAGAATTCGAGCTTTGCACCGCCCCAGTCATATCGGCTCAAACCGAGCCAGGGCGAAGCCACTTCGCCGGGCTTTGCAGGCGTGTAATGCCGCGCGATGTAGTCGCCGATCACGGGCACCCTGTAAGCGCCGGTCGTGATGTACAACTTGAAATCGTCCACCGGCTTTTTGACCACCGAGCGCGAGGTCAGCAGCGAAATCGCATCCGCCGCGGCTGGGTTGTCCGGCGAGTAGTTCACCAGAGCCGCACCCGGCCCGGTCACGCTCGGTGCCTGTTGCACTTGCACCATCGCCTGCGCCTCATAAATGGGCGTTGCAAGGAAGACGTAGATCAGGCTGATCGCCAGGAACACCGCCGTGACCGAAATGATCAGCCATTTCCGGTCGAGCAGCGCGCCAAGCAGTGCGCGCACGTCGATTTCGCTCTCCGCGGTGGCCTTGACGGGATAAGCAGGGCGGTACGGCAGCGCTGGAGGAAGCACCTCAACAAAAGGATCGCGGGCGATCATGCGCTCCTCCTCGGGATGCACGGATGGCGCGAGGATGCAGCTGTCGGATCCGAGAAACGATTACGGGCATGTGTTCGCTCCATCGATCTCTCCAGCATTCCATGGCAAACCGCATCCTCGCAGGCTTTTGCGGGATACGGGCATCGACATCGTCACAATCGCTAAGTTCTTCGAACCTTGCCAAGTCCTTCCGACAGTTTCAAAGAGCCTACCGATTTGCACAATCTACATACGCGCAGGTGTGGAATTTGCGTTCAGCTCTGGTATTGCGAGCGGGCCGCTAAACTGACCCGAATGACTGGGGGTTCAGCGAACATTACATACGGTAATTTCCGATCGGCAAATTTCTGAAGGAGTAGCCGATGAATGACCAGGAAGTTGTTCACTGCAGCGCCAACCATATTGCGCTCGAAGCTACCCCTCGCGCAAATGTCCGCCTGAGCAGGCAGCTTATACCGCTCACCGTTTGCAACCGCTTCCCGATCATTCCCGTATGGCTGCTTCGGCTCGGTGTTGCAGCGCTCGTCGTGGTCATGCTCGCGGGTTGCGTGCCGGGCCAAGCCATTCGGGAGGGCAGTGATTCCAAATACGTCCAGTTCGTTTCGCTCACCCCCGAGTGGATAGCTGCGAATCCTCCTTCAAATCGAATCGCGGGGGTTCCGGAAGAACTTTTGAATGCTCAGCCGCAGCCGTATCGCATCGGTGCGGGTGACCTGCTGTACATCACGGTATGGGATCACCCCGAACTAACGGCTCCCGCCGGGAGTCAGCAACAGACCGCTGCCAACGGACGGCTCGTGCGGCCCGACGGCACCTTGTTCTATCCGTTCATCGGCGACTTCAAAGTCGCGGGGATGACCATCGAGCAAGCGCGCGCAGCGATTTCAAAGGGCCTGGCGCCTTTCATAAACAAGCCGCAGGTCGATGTCAGTGTCGTCAGCTACGGCAGCCAGCACGTTCTGATGGAAGGGGCATTCACAAAAACGGGTCCCGAACCCATTACCGTGGTGCCGCTTACGCTCGCAGACGCCATGGGGACGGCGGGTGTAAGCACTTCAGAAGCGAGCTTGTCGTACGTGATCTTGTCACGTGGCGGGCGCGACTATCATATCGACCTCGGCCAGAATGCGTCGCTCGCCAGCCGGATTTATTTGCAGCCAGGGGATCGCGTCTTCCTGCCTTACAACGATGCGATGGAAGTCTACGTCCTGGGTGAGGTGGTACATCCGATGGCGGTGCGCTTCAAGACCCCGGATCTCACCTTGACGCAGGCGGTGGGCGAAGCGGGCGGCTTGGATCAGCTCACGTCGGAAGGCATGGTGTACGTAATCCGCGGACTGCAACCTGACGGGCACGCGACCGTGTACAAACTCGACGCCAGCTCGCCCGCTGCGTTCGCGTTGGCCGACCAGTTCAAGGTGCTTCCAGGGGACGTAGTATTCGCTTCGGCCGCCGGCATCACGCGCTGGAACAGGTTCCTGACCCAGTTGTTGCCGATCACCAACGCGATTTCCTCTGCGGCCGTGTCGCGTTACTACATCGATCGCAATACTTCCCATTGAGGGTGGTCCGCTGCGATTGACGTGATGTAGTTCTCTGAGCCGCTTCGCGGTCGATGCCGCCGGCATCGACCGCGATCAGTACGGCACCGCATGGAGTGGCCTCTCGCATCTTTCGCTGGCCGAAAGCGCAGTGATCACGGCGGTTCCTTGGTTGAACAAAACTGTGATCGACATGTCAGACGCTTTTGCAAAAGCGCTCTAAAACCCCTCGTGTATCCAAGGCGTTTAGTTTCTGTTGACACTGCGCATGGATACTTGTCCTAGCATGAGGTTTTCGCATCGTCGCGAGCTTGACGATTCGCTGTTGACAATGCAGCTCAATCGCCTGGCGATCGCGGCGCATTTGCGGTCACCAAGGAATGGATTCTCATGGTTGACCAGAACATTACCCTCGCCTGTGCAGTTGCGGTAGCCACGTCGGCTGTCGCGCTGGCTGTCTTGATCAGAGTCGCGAAGCCGTTGGGCCTGATCGATCTTCCGGATCATCGCAAGCGTCATCGCGGTTCCATTCCATTGGTCGGAGGATTGGCGATATTGATCGGCGCCTTGTCGGGTGCTTGGGTGCTGTTGCGCTTCGATCGCTTCGAATTGATGCTGCTATGGACCTCGGCGCTTTTATTGGCCGTCGGTGTTCAGGACGATCGCAGGGACGTCAGCGTGCGCACGCGCCTGCTGGTGCAGACGGGCGCGATACTCCTGATGATCGTTTCGACCGGCGTGTACGTCAGAACGTTCGGCGGGGGCGTGGAACTGGGATGGTTGGGAGTGCCATTCACCGTGCTCGCGGTCATTGGTCTGCTCAACGCGTTCAATTTGATGGACGGGATCGATTGCCTCTCGGGTTCGCTCGCACTCGTGAGCATCGTTGCTTTGCTGTTGCTGAGCGGCGCCGATCCGATCGAAGGCACCGCAGCGCTGTTGCTGCTTCTGGCCTGCGCGCTCGCGCCGTTCTTGTTGAGCAACAGCGGCTTGCTCGGTCCCAAATGGAAATGCTTTCTCGGCGACTCCGGCAGCACGCTGTTGGGCTACATGCTGGCTTGGGCTCTGATCGAATTCAGCCAGACCGGAAGCACTTCGCTGACGCCGACAGCGACCCTGTGGTGCGTCGCATTGCCCGTGATGGATACCTGCGCGGTGATGTACCGCCGATTGCGCGAAGGCAGATCACCGTTCAAACCCGGTAACGGGCACATCCATCATCTGCTGGTGGGCGCGGGGCTGAGTCCGCGCGTCGCGGTGATCGTTCTCATTGTCTTTGCCATCGCCATGGCTTTGCTCGGTGCGCTTGTGCGGTGGCTGCACCTGGGCGTCGGATCCAATATCGTCGCGTTCTGTGCCTTGATGATTGGCTACATCGCCATCTCCACCAGAATGTATCTGCGGCAACGCTCACCGGCATTCCGCCGGGCTCATCCCGAGCGGATGCCGTCTTCCGCAAAAGGAGACATGGCTGCCTGAGTGTCGCCTGTTGCCGCCTCGTCGCATCAGGCGGGGCGGCAACAGGTGTTGCATTCCCGAAGAAGTGAACGTGACTTACCGGCCCGAAGAGGAAGCAGACTTCGGCGCGCCCGGCAGCGTTTCCGCCATCTGCAGATGCTCCTTAAGCGTCGGCAGCGTGTTCGAGGCGAAGGTCTTCAGACTGCTGTTGCTGCCGTCGTTGGCTTCATGCTGGAACTCGGCGATGTCCTTCTTGTGATCCTTCACCATCTGCTGCGCGTAGGCGCGGTCGAACGCGGCGCCGTGCAGTTTCGACAGGCGGTTGATGGCTTCCTGGTCCTTCGGCATCGGACTGGCCGGCAGCTTGATGTTGGCCTGTGCGGCCGCGGCCATCAATTGATCGTTGGCCTTCGAGTGATCCTGCACCATGCGTTGGCCGAAGCTCTTCACGTCAGCGCTTTGCGCATGGCTTTCGGCGAGCTTGCCCATCGACACTTCGGCCAGTCCGCCGGACGCGGCGTGGCGCGCGAAGTCGGTGTCCTGCGAAGCACACAGCGCCGCGGTGCTGAGCAGGCAGCCTGCGATCATCATGATTCCTTGACGCGTTTTCATGCTTGACTCCCTCCGTGGAAACATCGCGTTCGATGCCGGCGGCATTTCGCGCGACCTAAAGCGTTGCGCAGGCTACGTGGGCCGGGCGTGAACGTTTTCGGAAAAAGAAGGATTGACGATGGCGCGCAGGCGTGCCGGTTTGGTCTATGTTTCGGATTGCGATCCCGGCTACCGCCGGCAGCGGCGCGGCAAGGGCTTCGTCTATCTGGACGCGCGCGGCAGACAGATCAGCGATGCACGCGTGATCGCGCGCATCCGGTCGCTGGCGATCCCGCCCGCCTACACCGACGTGTGGATCTGCCGCGACGCGCGCGGCCACATGCAGGCGACGGCGCGCGACGCCCGCGGCCGCAAGCAGTATCGCTATCACCCATTGTGGAAGGCGTGGCGCGACGACAGCAAATTCGCGCGCATGGCCGATTTCGCGCGCGCGCTGCCGAAAGTGCGTGCGCGCATCGCGCGCGACCTGCGCCGGCAAGGCTTGGTGCGCGAACGCGTGCTGGCCACGATCGTGCGGCTGCTCGACCGCACACACGTGCGCATCGGCAACGAGGAATACGTCAAGGCCAATCATTCGTTCGGATTGAGCACGCTGCGCGACCGCCACGCCCGGGTGATCGGCGACGAAGTGATCTTGCGTTTTCGCGGCAAGTCGGGAAAGGAGCAGCAGGTGGAGTTGGCCGATCCGCGCGTGGCAGCGGTAGTGCGCCGCTGCGAGGATCTGCCGGGCCAGCATCTGTTCCAGTATCGCGACGAGGGCGGCGCGCTGCACAAGATCGGTTCGCAGGATGTCAACGATTACCTGCGCGAAATCGCCGGCGAGGAATTCACGGCGAAGGATTTCCGAACCTGGGCGGCGACGGTGAGCGCGGCGCGCGTGTTGTTCGCCACAGGCAAGGGGACGCCCGCGATGCTGCGCGGTGCGATCGCACGCGCGGCCGATGAACTCGGCAACACACCGGCAGTTTGCCGCCGCGCCTATGTGCATCCGGCGATCGTAGAAGCGTTCGAGGATCGCGCCAAAGCGCAAGCGTTGCTCGCAGCATGGCAGCGCGCTTCGGGAAGCAAGCGCGGACTGGACCAGGCCGAGCGCGCGGTATTGGCCTATTTGCGCAAGCTACCGAAGGCGAGCGCGTAGCTGGAGTGACGCTCGTAGCTCCGGATCGGTTAGCGATTTTGCGTCTGATTCTGCGGTAGCCCATGGATGTGCTGCCGTGCCCGGACGCGAAAGCAGGGATGCTTTCGCGAGCGAGAACTTTTACACGCGCAATCGAAAAGGTTTACGCAATCGCAACGTCCGCGCCGCAACCCGAGCGTGAATGCTCTGTCGTGTCGTGCGCGCACGTTTTCTTCACGCGCAACGTATGTACGTGCGTTCGCTTGCGTTGAAGCGTTTCATGGGAGACACGCACGATCATGGCGTGCGCCGCGGAAGGATCGCGGCACGCATCTTGCTGCCGCAACAGCGCCAGCGGCTGCATGGAAGCCGAAAAAGGAAACAAGGATGAAGGCGAGCAGCGGAACCACTGCGAGACGCGCGGTCGTCACCGGCGGCGCGGGATTTTTGGGAAGCCATCTGTGCGCGCGCCTGCTGCAACAGGGTTGGCACGTCACCGCGGTCGACAATCTGGTCACCGGCAGCCTGCGCAACATCGCGCCGTTGCTGGCGCGCGAGCGTTTCCGTTTCCTGAAACACGATGTGATCGCGCCGCTCGCACTCGAAGCCAATGTGATCTTCAATCTCGCCTGTTGCGCTTCGCCGCAGCACTACCAGCGCGATCCCGAGAAAACCCTGCGCACCTGCACCGACGGCGCGCTCAACCTGCTGCGGCAGGCGCAGTTGCAGCGCGCTCGCATCTTCCAGGCGTCCACCAGCGAGGTGTACGGCGAACCGGAAGTGCATCCGCAGCGCGAGTCCTACCGCGGCGCCGTGTCGCCCATCGGTCCGCGCGCGTGCTACGACGAGGGCAAGCGCGCGGCGGAAGCGGCGTTCTTCGATTTTCATCGCATGCACGGCGTGCAGATAAAAGTCGCGCGCATCTTCAACACCTACGGGCCGCAGATGCAGCTCGACGACGGGCGCGTGGTTTCCAATTTCATCGTGCAGGCGTTGCGCAATCAGCCGCTGACCGTGCACGGGGACGGCGGGCAGACGCGTTCGTTCTGCTACGTCGACGACCTGATCGAAGGCATCTGCAAGTTCACTTTCAGCGCGGCGGAGCTGACCGGCCCGATGAACCTCGGCAACCCCGCCGAAGTGACGGTGATGGAGCTGGCGCGCCGCATCATCGAACTTACCGGTTCGCGTTCGCGCATCGTGCATCGGCCGATGCCGATCGACGATCCGACCCGCCGCTGCCCCGACATCGGCCTTGCGCAAGCCGCGCTAGGCTGGTCGCCGCGCACGCCGCTCGAAACCGGACTGCGCCGCACCATCGCCTGGTTCGAACAGGTGCTGACCGAATCGCGCACCGAACCGGAGTTGACCGGTGTCCCAGCCTGAAGGTCAGCGCGGTGTGGGCGTGCGCGCAGGCACGGTGCTGATCACCGGCGGCGCCGGTTTCGTCGGTTCGCACCTCGCCGATGAATTGCTGGAACACGGCTACCGCGTGCGCGCGCTGGACAATCTGGACGCACAGGTGCACGGCGACTCGAGCGCGCGGCCCGCATATCTGAACCCGGAAGTCGAACTGATCCGAGGTGACGTGCGCGACCGCGGTGCGGTCAATCGCGCCTTGCGCGAAGTGGACGCGGTGTTCCACTTCGCCGCGGCGGTCGGTGTCGGCCAGAGCATGTATGAGATCGAACGCTACACCGACATCAACAATCGCGGCACGGCGGTGCTGCTGGAAGCATTGAGCGCCGCGCCGGTGCAGCGACTGATCGTTGCGTCCAGCATGAGCCTTTACGGCGAGGGCCGCTGCCAGGGCGCGGATGACCGCATCGTCGATCCACCCGAGCGCTCGCCCGAACGCCTGCGCGCCGGCGATTTCGAATTGCGCGATCAAAACGGCGCGCCGCTGACGCCGCTGCCCACGCCGGAAGACAAACAGCCCGCGCCCTCGTCGGTGTACGCGCTGTCGAAACTCGATCAGGAAAAACTTGCGCTGATCATCGGCCATGCTTACGGCATCCCCACCGTGGCGCTGCGCTTCTTCAACATCTACGGCACGCGCCAGGCTCTGTCGAATCCGTACACCGGCGTACTCGCGATCTTCGCCGCGCGCTATCTCAATCACAACGCGCCGATGATTTTTGAGGACGGCCTGCAGCGGCGCGATTTCGTCAACGTGCGCGATGTGGCGCGCGCCTGCCGCCTCGCGCTGCAGACCGATTCGATCGAGGGCAGCGTGATCAACATCGGCAGTGGCCGTTCGATTTCCATCCTCGGCGTCGCCGCGGCAATGGCGCAGGCGCTGGCTATCGAGGACCTGCCACCGCAGGTCACGCGCAAGGTTCGCGTCGGCGACATTCGCCATTGCTTCGCCGACATCACGCGCGCCAATCATCTCCTCGGCTACTCGCCACAGGTCACCTTGACCGACGGCCTGCGCGAACTGGTCGAATGGATGACTAGCCAACGTGCCTTCGACCGCGTGGACGCCGCTACCGAAGAGCTCGCCAAGCGGGGATTGCGGTTGTGAGCGCCGCGTCGAATGGCCATGCGCTGATCACCGGCGGCGCAGGTTTTGTCGGCAGCAATCTTGCGTCGCGTCTGCTGGACGAGGGTCATGCGGTCACGATCTACGACTCTCTCTCCCGCCCCGGTTCGGAAAGAAACCTGCGGTGGCTGCGCGCGCGCTATGGCGAAAAACTGCGCGTGCGCATCGCCGACACGCGCGATGTACAGACGCTGCGCGAAGCGGTCAGCGGCGCGTCGCAGGTGTTCCATTTCGCCGCGCAAGTGGCGGTGACTTCCAGCCTGCTCGATCCCATGCTGGATTTCGACATCAACCTGCGCGGCACCTTGAACGTACTGGAAGCGATCCGCACGCAGCGGCGGCCGCCGCCGCTGGTGTTCACTTCCACCAACAAGGTGTACGGCGCACTGCCGGACGTACGGCTGCGGCGCGAAAGCACGCGCTATGAGCCCGAAAATGCCGAACTGCGCGAGTACGGCATCTCCGAAGCGCGTCCGCTGGATTTCCATAGTCCTTACGGCTGTTCCAAGGGCGGCGCCGAGCAATACGTGCTGGATTACGCGCGCAGTTTCGGCATTCCCGCCGTGGTGCTGCGCATGAGTTGCATCTACGGCCCGCGCCAGTTCGGCAACGAGGATCAGGGCTGGGTCGCGCATTTCCTGATCCGCGCGCTGCAGGGCGATGCGATCACGCTCTACGGAGACGGCGCGCAGGTGCGCGACATCCTGTTCGTCGAGGATCTGGTGGAAGCGATGCTGCTGACCCAGCTCGGCATGTCCGAGTTGCGCGGCCGCGCCTTCAACATCGGCGGCGGTACGCACAACGCCATCAGCCTGCTCGAATTGCTGCAACGCATGGGGGCGCTGATGGACGAAACGCCGCGCGTGACTCATGCGCCGTGGCGCGTCGGCGATCAGCGCTGGTACGTCTCCGACACGCGCGCATTCGAACGTGCGACCGGCTGGCAGCCGCGCGTCGGCATCGATCAGGGTCTGCGCGAATTGCATGCCTGGCTGCACGCGCTGCACGCCGAAGAGGAGCACGTCACCGCAGGAGCGCACGCCGCATGAGCACGATGCAGGCTGCCGTGTTTCGCGGAGAAGGCCGCGTGCAGGTCGACGACGCGCCGTTGCCACAGCCGCGTGCGAACGAGGTTCGTGTGCGTTTGCGCGGCTGTGGCGTGTGCGCGTCCAACCTGCCGGTGTGGGCGGGACGGCCGTGGTTCGACTACCCGCTGCCGCCGGGAAATCCCGGGCACGAAGGCTGGGGCGAAATCGCCGCCATCGGCGAAACCGTGCGGGATTTCGAAATCGGCGAACCGGTGGCGCTGCTCTCTGCGCACGCCTACGCCGAATACGACATCGCCGATGCGGGTGCGATCGCACGGTTGCCGGATCGTTTCGCTGATACACCGCTGCCGGGCGAGCCGCTGGCCTGCGCGATGAACATCTTTCGCCGGTCTGCGATCGAACCCGGTCAATGGGTGGCGATCGTCGGCATCGGCTTTATCGGTGCGCTGCTGGTGCAACTCGCTTCGAGTGCCGGTGCGCGCGTGATCGCGCTGTCGCGGCGGTCGTTCGCGTTGCAGATCGCGCGCGAATGCGGCGCGCAGCATGCGTTCTCGACGGAAGACAAGAACGCAGCGACCGGCGCGGTGCAGGAGCTGACGCGGGGCGCGGGTTGCGCGCGCGTGATCGAAGCCGCGGGCGAGCAGAGCACGCTCGATATCGCTTCCGCACTCACCGCCGAAGGCGGACGGCTGGTCATCGCCGGCTACCACCAGGATGGTCCGCGCACGGTGGACATGCAGCAATGGAACTGGCGCGGGCTGGACGTGATCAACGCGCACGAACGCGACCCGGCGGTGCAGGCGCGCGGCTTGCGCGAAGCGATGGATGCGCTGCGCGACGGCCGGCTCGATCCCTCGCCGTTGCTTACGCATCGCTTGCCGCTGCGTCATTTGGGTACCGTATTCGAGTTGATGCAGTCGCGGCCGGATGGGTTTCTCAAAGCGGTGGCGACGACATGAGCGCGCAAACCATGCTCTGTAGGAGCTTGCTTGCAAGCGACCGCCACGCCGCGTCTTCTCTTCACGAAGCGCCGGTCGCCAGCAAGCTGGCTCCTACCCGGCCTCGCCTCGGCTTTCTCGGCGTCGGATGGATCGGCCGCGCGCGCATGCAGGCGCTGCACGAGAGCGGCATGGCTGAAATCGCCGCGATCGCGGATTCGAATGACGACGCGCGAGATGCCGCCGCGCAAATCGCGGCCGATGCGCGCCTGCATGATTCGTTCGAGGCGTTGTTGCAGGAAGAGGATCTGGATGGCGTGGTGATCGCCACGCCCAGCGGCGCGCACGCGGCTCAGGCGATCGTCGCGCTGGAGCGCGGGCTCGCGGTGTTCTGTCAGAAACCGCTGGCGCGCACCGCTGCGGAAACGCGCCAGGTGATCGAAGCCGCGCGCAGTGCGGACCGCTTGCTCGGCGTGGACTTCAGCTATCGCCACGTCAAGGGCGTTTCGCAATTACGGGAGCTCGTCCGCAACAGCGAGCTGGGCAAGTTGTACGCAGTCGATCTCACCTTCCACAACGCCTACGGCCCGGACAAGCCGTGGTTCCGCGACTTCGCGCAATCGGGTGGCGGCTGCGTGATGGACTTGGGCATCCATTTGATCGATCTCGCCTGCTGGGTCGCGGGTTGCACGCAAACCGGGCAACTGCACGCGCAACTGTTCGCGCATGGCCGCCTGCTGGTGCAACCGACAAACGAAGTCGAGGACTACGCCAGCGCGCAATGGCGGCTTCGAGACGACGCCAACGAAAACCGCGCGAGTGTGCGTTTGACGTGTTCGTGGAACCTTCCCGCCGGTTGCGATGCGGTGATCGAAGCGGCGTTCTACGGTACGCGCGGCGGCGCCGCGCTGCGCAACGTCGCGGGATCGTTCTACGACTTCACGATCGAACGTTTCGATCGAACGCAACGCGAATGTCTCGCCGCGCCGCCCGATGCGTGGGGCGGCCGCGCCTTGATCGAATGGGCGAAGCATTTGCACCGCGATCCGCGCTTCGACGAAAGCGCGCAGAAACTGATCGAGGTGGCCGCGATCATGGATCGCATCTATGGGCGTTGAAGCCGCGATTCCCTTGACTGCACACGCGCCGCGCTTCGACGAGCATCCTCTGCGCGTGCTGATGACGGCAGACACGATCGGCGGCGTCTGGCAATACGCGCTGGACCTTTCGCGCGCGCTGATCGCACGCGGCGTACGGGTCACGCTGGCGACGATGGGCGGCTTGCCGGATCGCGACCAGCGTCGACAAGCCGCAGAGATTCCTGCTCTCGATCTGCGCGCGAGCCATTACAAGTTGTGCTGGATGGAAGATCCGTGGGACGACGTGCACGCCGCCGGCGACTGGCTGCTGTCGCTCGCGCACGAAGTGCAACCCGATGTCGTGCACTTGAACGATCTCGGCCATGGCGATCTGCCCTGGCGCGCACCGGTGCTGACTGTCGGGCATTCCTGCGTGCTGTCGTGGTGGCGCGCGGTGCACGGCGAGCCCGCGCCGGAACCGCAATGGACGCGCTATCGCCGACGTGTCGCCGCCGGATTGCACGCGTCGCAAATGGTGATCGCGCCGACGCAGGCGATGTTGTCGTCGTTGCAGGAATTCTACGGGCCGTTGCGCAATACGCGAGTTATCGCCAACGGAAGAAACGCACGGATCGAAGCGCGCGCGAAGAGGAATTTTATCTTTGCTGCGGGCCGCGTCTGGGACGAAGGAAAAAACTTGCGCGCGCTGGCAGAAGTGGCGGCGCGGGTGCCGTGGCCGGTCTGCATCGCTGGCTCCGCGCATGCACCGCATCGCGATTCGGAGCAGGAACGCACCGGCTTTCTCAACGTGCACAGGCTAGGCGAGCTCGGACCCGATGCGATGCGGCGCTGGTTCGCCAAGGCCTCGATCTACGCCTTGCCCGCCCATTACGAACCGTTCGGCTTGTCGGTGCTGGAAGCGGCTCAAGCCGGCTGCGCGCTGGTGCTGGGCGACATCGAATCCTTGCGCGAAACCTGGGACGGCGCCGCGTTGTTCGTGTCGCCCGACGATCGCGATGCACTGGTCGACGCGTTGCAACGGCTGATCACCGAGGACGCCTTGCGCACGCGCGGCATGGCGCGCGCGCACCGTCGCGCGACGCATCTCACGCCGCAGGCGATGGCGGATGCCTACCTGGAAAGCTACGAAGAACTGAGCACGCGTCGGGCAGCACGCTCCTATGGATACGAGGCGCGCGCATGAAATTCGTATTGTTCTATCAATCGCTGGTTTCGGACTGGAATCACGGCAACGCGCATTTCCTGCGCGGCGTGGTCGGCGAACTGCTCGCGCGCGGGCATAGCGTGGACGTGTATGAACCTGCGGAGAGTTGGAGCCGCGCGCATCTGATCGCCGAACACGGCGAATCGCCGCTGCGCGATTTCGCCGCGCGGTTTCCGCGCCTGCGCAGCCGGACGTACGACCTGGACCGGCTGGATCTGGATCAAGCGCTGGACGGCGCGGAAGTGGCGATCGTGCACGAATGGAACGATCCGCTGCTGCTGCGCCGAATCGGTGCGTACCGTCGCCGCACGCCACATCTGCGCCTGTTGTTCCACGACACCCATCATCGGCTGATCACCGCGCCGGAAGAGATGGCGCGCTTCGACCTCAGCGATGTGGACGGCGTGCTGGCTTTCGGCGAAACCCTGCGGCAGCGCTACGCGCAACTCGGCGTGCGTGTGTGGGCTTGGCACGAAGCGGCGGATACGCGCGTGTTCAAGCCGCTGCGCGCGCACTGCCAAGGCGACTTGGTGTGGATCGGCAACTGGGGCGACGACGAACGCGCGCGCGAGTTGCAGGAATTCCTGATCGAACCGGTGCACGCGTTGCGTCTGGTCGCACGCGTGCACGGCGTACGTTATCCTCAGCACGCGCTGGATCGGCTGGCGCACGCGGGTTTCGACTATCGCGGCTGGCTGCCGAATTTCCGCGCGCCGGAAGTTTTCGCGCGTTATCGCGTCACCGTGCACGTGCCGCGCGCGCCTTATGCGCGCGCGCTGCGCGGCATCCCCACCATTCGCGTGTTCGAGGCGCTGGCCTGCGGCATTCCGCTGATCTGCGCGCCATGGGATGACTGCGAGGGATTGTTCCGGCCCGGCGAGGATTACCTCCTCGCGCACGACGGCGCCGACATGCGGCGCAAGCTGCGTGGCGTGCTGCGCGATGCGGAGCTGGCGCGCGCATTGAGCACGCAGGGTTTGCGCACCATCCGTGCACGACACACCTGCGGGCATCGCGTCGATGAGTTGCTGCGCATTTTGCAGACGCTGGGATTTCCGGAAGGCGGGATCGCTCCGTCGCAGGAAATCGCGCAACCGGTCATGGAATCGGCGGCATGAACGCACGACTGAACATCGCCTTCTTCGGCTCCAGCCTTCTTTCTTCGTACTGGAACGGTGCGGCGACGTACTACCGCGGCATCATCCGCGCGCTGCACAGGCGCGGACACCGCGTCACGTTCTACGAACCCGATGCGTTCGATCGCCAGAATCATCGCGATATCGAAGAACCGGACTGGGCGCGCGTGGTGGTCTATCCGGGAGACGAAGCCGGTGCCCGGCGGGCGTTGCAACAAGCGCGCGGCGCCGATGTGGTGGTGAAAGCCAGCGGCATCGGCGCCAACGACGCGTTGCTGGAGCGGGAAGTGCTGTCGGTGCAATCCGCGTCGACCGCCGTCGTCTTCTGGGACGTGGACGCTCCGGCCACGCTGGAACGCTTGCAAGCCGGCCCACACGACGCATTTCGCGCGCTCATTCCTGCTTACGATTTCGTGCTGACCTACGGCGGCGGACCGCGCGTGGTGGCGGCGTATCGCGCGTTCGGCGCACGCGAATGCGTGCCGGTCTACAACGCGCTCGATCCGGATACGCACCATCCGGTGCCGCCGCAATCGCGTTTCGCGGCGGACTTGAGTTTCCTCGGCAATCGCCTGCCGGATCGCGAAGCGCGCGTGGACCAGTTCTTCTTCGAAGCCGCGCGCCGGTTGCCGGAAAGGACTTTCCTGCTGGGCGGCGCCGGCTGGGATCACGTGCCCGCCAACGTGCGCGCGTTGGGCCACGTCGCCACCGCCGATCACAACGCGTTCAATTGCAGCGCGCGGCTGGTGTTGAACATCAACCGCGACAGCATGGCGCGCTTCGGCTGGTCGCCGCCTACGCGCGTGTTCGAAGCCGCCGGCGCCGGCGCTTGCGTGGGCGTGGACGAATGGGACGGCATCGAACATTTCCTCGAACCGGATTCCGAAGTGCTGGTCGCGCGCGATGGTGAAGACGTCGCGCATTACGTCAAAACCATCGGCGAATCGCAGGCGCGCCGCATCGGCGAACGCGGGCGCGCGCGACTGCTTTCCGAACACACCTACGCGCGCCGCGCGGAACTGGTGGAACGCGTCCTGACGGGCCGCCACGCGCGCATGGAGCGCGTCGCATGATCGCGCCGCTCGACATCGTCGTCCTCGGCCTCTCGATGCGTTCTTCGTGGGGCAACGGGCATGCCACGACCTACCGCGCGCTGGCGCGTGCGCTGCGAAAGCGTGGTCACCGCGCGCGCTTTCTGGAGCGCGACGTGCGCTGGTACGCCGAGAACGAAGACGCCCCGGGCGATCTGGAATCCTGCATCGACCTGTACGACAGCGTCGAGCAATTGCGCGAAGAACACGCGGACGCTGTCGCGCAGGCCGATCTGGTGATCGTCGGTTCCTACGTGCCCGATGGCATCGAGATCGGCGACTGGGTGCAGCACGTCGCGCGCGGCGCCACCGCGTTCTACGACATCGATACGCCGGTGACGCTGGCGAAGCTGGAGCGCGGTGAATGCGATTACCTGCATCCGCGCCTGATCGCCGGTTACGACTTGTATCTGTCCTTCACCGGCGGCCCGCTGCTGGACACCTTGCGGCAACGCTACGGCGCGCACGCGCTGCCGTTCTATTGCGCGGTGGATGCGGAGCGTTATGCGCCCGCGCACGTCGCGCCGCAGTACGACCTGGGTTACATGGGCACCTATAGCGCGGATCGGCAACCGGCGCTGCAATCCCTGCTGATCGAACCCGCGCGCGATTGGCAGGCCGGACGGTTCGCCGTCGCCGGTCCGCAATACCCGCGGGAAATCGACTGGCCCGGCAACGTGCGGCGCATCGAGCATCTCGGTCCCGATGAACATCCGCGTTTCTACAACGAGCAACGCTTCACCTTGAACGTGACGCGCGCGGACATGGTGCAGGCGGGCTATTCGCCGAGCGTGCGGCTGTTCGAAGCGGCGGCTTGCGGTACGCCGATCATCTCCGACGCATGGCCGGGGCTGGAGACCATCTTCGAGCCCGGACGCGAAATCCTGGTCGCGCGCGATGCGCGGCAAGTGCTGTATTGGCTGCGCGACATGCCGTCCCGGAGGCGGCACGCGATCGGCGCGGCCGCGCGCGCGCGCGTGCTCGCCGAACACACTGCCGACCACCGCGCGCAGACGCTGGAGCGATATCTCGACCGGGTCGCGCACCGGCGCATCGTCTTTCGATCGAACAAGGAGCAGTGCCATGACCGAGTCGCATGAAGCGAAAACCACCACCGATCACGACGAAATCCGCGAATGGGCGGAGCAGCGCGGCGGCAAACCCGCCAGTGTGCGCGGCACGGAAGAACGCGGCGAAGACGCCGGCGTGCTGCGCATCTCGTTCGAGAACGACGAGGATCTGGAAGCAATTTCCTGGGACGAATTCTTCGAGAAGTTCGATGAGGAGGATCTGGAATTCCTCTACCAGGAACGCACGGCCGACGGCGGCGAGAGCCGGTTTTTCAAACTGGTCCAGCGCGGCAGCGAAGGGCGGCATTGATGTCGGCGGTGGTGAACCCCGGCAAACGCGCAGCGCGCGAGGAGATCGCGCGGCTCGCACCGTGGTTCCACAATCTGCACTTGCCGGACGGCACGCAGACTTGCCCGGATCATCCGTTCGGCGATTTCCCGGCGTTCAAGTGGCACGAGATCGCGCCGCACATCCCGCGAGATCTCTCTGGTTGGCGGGTGCTGGACATCGGCTGCAACGCCGGTTTCTATTCCTTCGAACTGGCCGCGCGCGGTGCGTGCGTCACCGGCATCGATGTCGATCCGCATTATCTGGCCCAGGCGCACTGGGCGGCGCGGCGGTTCGGTTTGGAAAAACAAATCGAGTTCCGGCAGATGCAGATCTACGATCTGGCGCGCGAGCCGGAAACCTACGATCTGGTGTGGTTCATGGGCGTGCTCTATCACCTGCGTCACCCGTTGTTGGCGCTCGATATAGTGCGCAAGAAAACGAAACGCATGTTGATCGTGCAGACGCTGACAATGCCGGGAGAGGAAGTCGCGCCGGTGGCCAGCGAATTCTCGCTCGAGGAACGTGCGGCGATGCTGCAACCGGGCTGGCCGAAGATGGCCTTCATCGAGCACCGCATGGCCGGCGATCCGACCAACTGGTGGGCGCCCAATCACGCCTGCGTGGAAGCCATGCTGCGCGCCAGCGGCTTCCGCGTGCGCGCGCGCATCGCGCACGAGACCTATCAATGCGAACCGGCGGAAATGGAAGCGGAGCTCTCGTCGATGATCGAGGAAGAATTCAAATCGGCGGCGGGGTTGTAAACCCGGCGGCGGCGACGGCTGACTCTCCACGCGGCGTTTACTCCAACGATCGCATACTGCCGCGACGCAACGGAAGCCAAGCATGTCGAAGGGAATCGAAACCGCCACGCCGCGTATCGGTACGCTGCTCGCGCGGGCCTACGCCGCGGAACGCACGCGCATTTGCCATGTCTTGAAGGCGCTGGAATGCGCGCAGGACATCGAGTTGCGCGAGCTGTGGCGCAAACGTCTGGAACTGGCGCGTTCGCGCGCGGACATGCTGGCACGCATGCTGGCGCGGTGCGAAGACGAACCCGTCGCCGTGACGCAAAGCCCCGACGATTGCCTGTTGAACGCGATGGAATTGGCACTGCGCAACGGCGATCTGGTCGCGGCCGAAGCAGTGGCGCGTGAATGCGTGGCGCTGGCCGATATCCAGTGCGCCTGCGCTTGGCGCGAGCTGGACGAAGCCTTGTCGGAAGCGGATGCGGTTTCCGGGCGTATCGGCGCGCGTGCCCTCAGCGCCGTGGCCTCGGTTCCAGGTACCAGGGCACACTGACGACCGTCAATCGCGGGTCGGCACACTTCAGCAAATGCCGGTGCAGCCGGCGCGCGCGATGCGTGTGCAGCGGCTGCTGCCACCAGTGCTGCTTCACCAATTGCGGGATCAGGACGGCCACGCGCCGCCGCGTTTGCTCGGCCTCGATTTGCCGGACGGCATGCAGGATCGGCTCATGGAGCGTGCGGTAATGCGCTTCACTGATGCGCAATCGCGGCGTGGGCAGTTCGCTTGCGCGCGTCGGGTTTTCGACGTATTCGCGCCAGTGCCTGCGCAATTTCTCCTGGTGCTCTTCGCTTTCCGGCCCGTGCAGGCGCGAGAGGTGCAGCGCGATCACGCAGTCGGAAATGCGCAGCCCGAATTCCAGCGCCTTCATCGCCGGTTTGTCCCAGCGTTCGATCGCCACCAGCACCACCGGCGATTGCGTGTCGCGCGTGTCCACCGCTTCGAAACCGACGGTGCGCCGCTCCACCTCCTTGTAATAGCGATGCAAACGCTGTAGCCCGAAGATGGTGACGGGAATCGCGATCACCACGATCCACGCGCCTTCGATGAACTTCGCCACCACGATGATTGCAAGCGCAATCATCGTGACGATCGCACCGACCGCGTTCACGCCCAGCCGCAGCTTGCGCAGCAGCGCGCGCGATCTGCCTGCCTCGCGCAGGGACCGCCGCCAGTGCACCGTCATCGCCAGTTGGGACAGGGTAAATCCGAGGAAGGCGCCGATCGCGAACAGCGGGATCAACCGGTCGGTGATGCCGCGAAACACCAGCAGCAGCAGCGCCGCGCAACCGGCGAGAAACAACATGCCGAGCGAATACGTCAGTCTTCTTCCGGCCTGTGCAAAGCCTTCCGGCAGATAGCCATCCGAGGCCACGTTGCGGCACAAGCGCGGAAAAGCCACGAAGCTGGTATTGGCCGAGAGCGTCAGCACGCACAGCAGCGCGGCCATCGCGACGAAATAGAACGGGCCTTGTCCGAGTACCGCGCCCGCCAGTTGCGACAACACGCTGCGATAGCCGCTCTGCGTCTGGTCCATGGCGCCGATGCTGTACGCGGGAATCAGCCAGGCCACGCCTGCCAATAACAGCGCCAGCGCGATCACGATGAAACTCAGAGTGCGATGGCCGTAGCGCACTTGCGGATCGCGGAACGCGCTCATGCTGTTGCCGACCGCTTCCACGCCGGTCATCGCGGTGCAGCCCGCGGCGAACGCGCGCAGCAGCAACCAGATGCCCACGGCTTGCGCAGGCGATTTCAGTTGCGTCGGCGCAACGACCGCGTGCGGATGTCCGCCCGCATGGGTCGCGCGCCACGCGCCCAAGGCGATGATCGCGAAGAAGCAGGCGAGATAGACATAGGTCGGCAACGCCAGCACGCGCCCGGAGAATTCCGTGCCGCGCAGGTTGATCAATGTCAGCAGCACCAATATTCCGAGACACAGCGGCAGGATGTACGGATGCAGCATCGGCACCGCCGACACCAGCGCGGCGACGCCCGCGGAAATGCCGACCGCCACGTTCAATATGTAATCGATCATCAGCGCGGTCGCCGCCAGCAGGCTGGCGTGCGCGCCGAGATTGGCGCGCGCCACCGCATAGGCGCCGCCGTTGCCGGGATACGCGCGGATGGTTTGCCAATACGATGCGTACAACAGCAGCAGAAGGCCGATGATCGGCATCAGCAGCCAGGCCGCGGGCAGCAGCGCCGCCACGCCCAGCGGCATCAGGATGGCGAGCGCGGCCTCCGGGCCGTATGCGACCGACGAGATCGCATCCAGGCCCATCGCCGGTACGCCTTCGAACGCGCCGATCTTGCGCGCGCCGCTCTCCGCGTTGGCGAGCCTGCGTCCCAGCAGCAGGTGCGCGACATTCACCGCGATCCTTGCGCGCGCGCGGGTGCGGTCCGCATCAACATGCGGCGGAGCCGCGGCCGATCCTGCGCACCGAGCCGGTATTTGTACAGCTCGCTTCCGCGCAGGAAATGGAATTCCTTCGCGCCTTCCGCGAACGCCGTACGCATCGCTTCGGCGATCGTCAGCAGCCCGGGGCTGTAGCGCGACCAGGCCGGATCGAACCCGGTGAGATAGAAATGCGCGGCGTCGCCGCGTTGCATCACCAGTGCCGCTGCCAACGGCCGCTGCGCGCATTTCAGCCGGCAGAAACGCAGCAATCCCGCGCGCTCCAGTTCCGGCACCAGCGAACGCAGGAACGCGCACATCAGCGGATCGGCGAGCTTGCCGCGCTCGCCGCGCTGCCGCCAGCGGCGGCCATGCAGCCACTCCAGCGTGCGCGCAGCGCTGCGCAGCTCACCGGCACGTGCA
>DATFCO010000228.1:0-20061 GCA_035253005.1 Rhodanobacteraceae bacterium | reverse complement strand
GTCTATGGCTACGCCGGTCTTGGATCGTTCGGCGGGCAAGTGCCAAACAGAGGCTTCCAAGTCGAATTCTGCAATCCGTGCAGCCACCAATTCCGTCTTGCGCGTTGCGAGCATCAGCAACAACTTCAATGCGAGCGAATTCTCGTGCGTCCAGCCTTTGGCCTTTCTAAAGGCTGAAAACAATGCTGAAAGTTCCGAGCGCGTGAGCCAGCGAGTACGCGCTTCTTCCTTGCCACCTGCGTCGGAGGGATCGAAAGCTGCGGCAGGATTGTTCAAAACGAGCTCGCGCTTGACCGCGTAGTTGAACATGCGCTTCACCCAGCGCAAAACATCGTTTGCCATGGTGGGCGCACCCCGTTCGACGATGCCTTTCAGCATTGCATCGATGTGAGTGGGACGAACTTGGTCCAAGGGCAACTTGCCGATGGCCGGCTTGATGTCGCGCTCGATTCTGCTGCGGACGATGTTGGGGTGCTTCCAGTGGCCGAGGATGCGCGCGTTGAAGTAGTCGTCTGCCAGCTTCGCTACCGTCGAGCGCTCCGCCTCGATCTTGGCGATAGCTTCGCGCTTGCGCTCCTTCTTCTGGCCCGCCACATCGAAGCCGAGTGCCACCCGCGCGCGCATTTCCTTGGCGGTCTTGCGGGCCTCAGCCAACGAAAGATTGCTGTAACTACCCAACTGCAGCACGCGTGATTGGCCGCTCAGCCGGTAACGAAAAATCCAGCGTGGTGCGCTATCCCCCTTTCGATATCGCAGAGATAGTCCGCCCCCGTCGCCGCGCCCCTCGAACAGCTCTCCGGCCTTGATCCAATTGCGGATTGCTACGTCTGTCAGCTTGCTCATTGGTCCCCCTTAAGTTTGTACCCACAATCGTCCATGAAAATTTGCTTGGGTACAACCATGGGTACACATTTTTTGGCGGATGCAGGGGGATTTCACAAGATCAGGCAGTTCAACAAACACCGGCGAAAGCGAGGTGCACAGCGGGTTTTGGGACTCCGTAGGATGGCTTGGAATGCTATTCGATGTTCTGGACTTGTTCGCGCATTTGCTCGGTCAGCACCTTCAGTTCCAGCACCGCGCGGGTAACGCGCGCGTCGACTGACTTTGAACCCAGGGTATTCGCTTCGCGGTTGAATTCCTGCATCAGGAAATCCAGGCGGCGGCCGACCGGTTCGGCGAGTTGCAACACGCGCCGCGCCTCGTGCACATGCGCGTCGAGGCGATCCAGTTCCTCGTCCACGTCCATGCGCGAGAGTTGCAGCACCAGCTCCTGTTCCAGCCGTCCGGGTTCCGGTATCTGCTGCAATTCGATCAGGCGCGATTCCAGTTTTGCGCGTAATGCCGCGCGAATCTCCGGCAGGAGTGCGCGCAGTTCCTTGCAGATGGTTTCGATGCCGTCGAGTCGCTCGCGGATCGCTGCCGCCAGCTTCTCACCTTCGCGTTCGCGCCCCGCGACGAATTCGTCCAGCGTGCGCTCGAGCAAAGCCAGTGCTGCCTGCGTCAAGCCTGCCTGATCCAGTTCCGGTTTCACCAGCAATCCCGGCCAGCCCAGCAGCGTGGCGAAATCGGTCGCGAGCTGTGGGAATCGTGCGCGCAGTTCCAGCGCGAGTGCCGACAGTTGTTCCGCGGCGCGCGGATCGAGCAGCAGGTCGGCGGCCGACGAAGGAGAACGGTAGCGCATCGTGACATCGAGCTTGCCGCGCGAAACGCGTGCGCCGATGCGCTCGCGCAACGCGGGTTCCAGCGTACGCAATTCGTCCGGCAGGCGCACGCTCGTTTCCAGAAAACGATGATTGACCGCGCGTACCTCGCAGGCGAGCCAGCCCTGCGCGGTGGTGCTTTCCGCGTTGGCGTAGGCGGTCATGCTGCGGATCATGGCGAGGGTCGTCGTTGTGGGCGTGCAGTATGCCAGTGAGTGGTGAGTGGTGAGTAGTGAGTTGTAAAAAAGCCGAGAACGCAGCCGCTCTCGACTCAACTCACCACTCACTACTCACACACATGCGCAACCCATTACACTTGGAAGTTTCCTGCCGCGCGTGAAAGCCCGATGGCAACCTCCACCCGCCCTTCCGGCCGCGCGCCCGACCAGTTGCGCACGGTCAAGATCGAACGCCACTACACCCGGCACGCCGAAGGTTCGGTGCTGATCGCAATCGGCGATACGCGCGTGCTGTGCACGGCGACGGTGGAAGAACGCGTGCCGATGTGGCTGCGCGGCAAGGGCGAAGGCTGGGTCACGGCTGAATACGGCATGTTGCCGCGCGCGACGTCCGAACGCACGCAGCGCGAAGCCGTGCGCGGTGGCCAGGGCGGCCGCAGCATGGAAATCCAGCGATTGATCGGGCGCAGCTTGCGCGCCTGCGTCGACCGCGCTGCATTGGGCGAACGCGTGATCACGCTGGATTGCGACGTATTGCAGGCCGATGGCGGCACGCGCTGCGCGGCGATCACAGGCGCTTATGTCGCGCTGGTGGACGCGATCGGTGTCGTGATGAAACGCGAGGGCCTGAAGCGCAATCCGGTGCACGGCGCGGTGGCCGCGGTGTCGGCCGGGGTGCACCGCGGCGTGCCGGTGCTGGATCTCGACTACGCCGAAGACAGCGCCTGCGATACCGACATGAACATCGTGATGAACGACGGCGGTGGCTTCATCGAATTGCAGGGAACGGCCGAAGGTCATGCCTTCCGCCGCGAGGAACTGGATGCGATGCTGTCGCTGGCGCAGAAAGGCATTGGCGAGTTGATCGCGTTGCAGCGCGAGGCGCTGGGAAAATCGTGAGACGGAAGACGTGCGCTCGCTGCGCTCGCTCAGACGTAAGACGAAAAGCGTTGCATCTCACGTCTCACATCTCACGTCTTACTTCTTGGCATCTGACTGCATGAAGATCGTCCTCGCCAGCAGCAACACCGGCAAACTCGCCGAACTGCAGGAGTTGTTACGCGACAGCGGCATCGAACTGATCGCGCAATCGCAACTCGGCATCGATGATGCCGACGAAACCGGCCTTACATTCATCGAGAATGCGATTCTGAAGGCGCGCCATGCCGCGCGGGCATCCGGATTGCCTGCACTCGGCGACGATTCCGGTTTGTGCGTCGACGCGCTGGACGGCGCGCCGGGGCTGTATTCGGCGCGTTATGCGGGCGAACACGGCAACGCGCAGGCGAACATCGAAAAACTCTTGCGCGAATTGAATGGTGTGCCGGACGAGAAGCGCAACGCGCATTTCGTCTGCGTGCTGGCGTTGCTGCGTTCCGCGGACGATGCCGATCCGCTGATCGCTCACGCGCGCTGGCACGGCCGCATCCTGCATGCGCCGCGCGGCGAGCGCGGCTTCGGCTATGACCCGGTGTTCCTGCCCGACGACGGCCAAGGCTCGAGTGCAGCGGAACTCGATCCGGCGTTGAAGAACCGAATCAGCCATCGCGGGCAGGCAATGACGCTTCTTCGACGAGAGCTCAGCGCTGAGTCGAACGGGGATCGGGGACGGGTGGCGGGGGCGCGTTGAATGTCCGTTATTCGCGACCCCGGCGTTTCGCATTCGTCTTCGACAACCGCGCGGATCTTCGGGCAACCATTGCGCGTCGATTTTTGCGCCCCCGCTACCAATCCCTCGCCCCCGCTTTCCCTCTACATCCACATCCCCTGGTGCGTGCGCAAGTGCCCCTATTGCGATTTCAACTCACACGACTTGCGCGGAAAGTTGCCGGTGCGCGAATACGTCGGCGCGCTGCTGGCCGATCTGGATGGCGATCTGCGTGACTTCGGCGATGCGATTGCCGGTCGTGAAATCGTCAGCGTGTTCTTCGGCGGCGGCACGCCCAGCCTGTTTCCGCCGGAAGCAATCGCGGAGATTCTGGAGGGCGCATCCGTTCGATTGAAATTCGCGCGCGATTGCGAGATCACGCTCGAGACCAATCCTGGCGCGGTCGAGCACGGACGCTTCGACGGTCATCTGAGCGCCGGTGTCAATCGTATTTCCTTCGGCATACAGAGTTTCGACGACGAAAAGTTGCGCTCATTGGGGCGCATCCACTCGTCTGCCGAAGCAACGGCCGCGGTAAAGCTCGCCCAAGACGCCGGCTTCGACGACATCAATCTGGATCTGATGTACGCGCTGCCGGATCAATCGTTGCAAGGCGCGCTGCGCGATATCGAACGCGCAATCGCCTTGGCGCCTTCGCACATCTCGCATTATCAGCTGACGCTGGAACCGAACACGCCCTTCGCGGCCAACCCGCCGCCGCTGCCGAACGACGATGCCGCGTGGGCGATGCAGGAAGCGTGTCAGACAAAGCTCGCGCAAGCAGGTTATGCCCAATACGAAGTCTCCGCTTACGCCCGCGACGACAGGCGTTGCGTGCACAACCTCAATTACTGGAAATTCGGCGATTACCTCGGTATCGGCGCGGGGGCGCATGGGAAAATCACGGGAATCCGGAATCGGGAATCGGGAATCGGAGAAGCAGAACTCGACGTTCGTCGCCGCTGGAAGATCAAACACCCGCGCGGCTATCTGGAGAATGCGGATACACCAGCGCGCATTGCTGGCGATTCGCAAGTCGCGCGAGGGGAATTGCCGTTCGAATACATGTTGAACGCGCTTCGGCTGACCGATGGCACGGTGATCGAGCAATTTCCGAAACGCACGGGCCTGTCGCTGGAAACCATCCAAACGCCGCTGCGCGAAGCACGCGAGCGCGACTGGTTGGAAGAAGATCCGCGAATCCTGCGGGCAACCGAACTCGGCCGGCGTTTTCTCAACGACGTGATCGCGCTGTTCATGTCGGACTGAGCGAAGCCCTGCGACAATTTCGCCATGTCCGACATTGTCACCCTGACCTGCCCTTACTGCGGCGCGCCGACCGATGTGCACGTCGAAACCGGCGCCGACAGCTATATCGAGGACTGCACCGTCTGCTGCCAACCCATCGAGTTGACCGTAAGCACGGACGCGGACGGCAGCACGGCAGTCGAGGCCCATCGCGGCGACGAATAGCGGCAAGCGCACAGTTCCGCACGCAGCGAATACAATCGCGCGATGCCACGACTGCCGCAAAACGATCCGGGCATCACGCCGGAACCGGTCCGAACCGGGATCGATGTCGTCATCAACGGTGAGAATTTCCGCCACACTGGCGATCCGTCGATGCCGCTGCTCTGGTACCTGCGCGACGTGTTGCGTTTGACCGGCTGCAAGTACGGTTGTGACGACGCCACCTGCGGCGCGTGCAGCGTGCTGCTGGACGGCAAACTCGCGCGCGCCTGCGAACTGCCGATGGAAAAACTTCAGGGACATCGCATCACCACGGTCGAGGGACTGGCCAACGCGAAAGGCGATCTTCATCCATTGCAACAAGCATGGATCGACGACGATGCGATCCTGTGCGGTTACTGCCAGCCCGGCATGCTGATCGCCGCGGCCGACCTGCTGGCGCGCAAACCCGAACCGTCCGACGACGATATCGACGGGATCAGGAATCTTTGTCGCTGCGGCAGCTATCCGCGCGTGCGCGCGGCGATCAAGCGCGCCGCAGCGGGGACAAAAGGCGCGCGCAGGTGAGCGGTTCGCACGACGCTTCGCGCCGGCGCTTTCTCAAGGTGCTGGGCAGCGCCACCGGCGCGCTGATCGTAGGGCTGCAACTGCCTGCGCGCGCGGACACGCCGGATGAACTGCTCGGCGATGTCGTGTTGCAGCTGAATCCTTACGTGCGCATCGAACCGGACGGCACCATCGTGATTGGCGCGAGAGATCCGGAGGTCGGCCAAGGCATTCGCACCGCGGAGGCGCGCATCATCGCCGAAGAAATGGATGCCGACTGGCCGCGCGTGCGGGTGCTGCCGATGGGCCTGGGCGTCGAGGACGCCGGCAACGGCGAGCCACGCTGGACATTGGGACATCAGGAAGCGCGCGGCAGCACCGGCGTACCCGCGGCCTGGAACGATTTGCGCGTGGTCGGCGCGAGCGCGCGCGAATTGCTGGTGCGCGCGGCGGCGCAGCGCTTCGGCGTGGATGCACGCACGTTGCGCACGCAACTGGGCAAGGTGATCGCGCCGGACGGACGCACGCTCGATTACGGCGAACTCGCGGCCGATGCATCCGCGCTGCCGCCGCCGAACGTCGCGCCCGCGTTGAAATCGCCGGATGCGTATCGCTTGATCGGACAGGACGCCGGAGACGTCGATGCGCGCGACATCGTCACGGGCGGGGAACTGCATGCGATCGATCAGATGCCGGGCATCGCGCTGGTCGCTGTGATCGCGCGCTGTCCATATCCCGGCGGCACGCTCGGCAAGCTGGATGCAAGCGCCGCGCGCACATTGAAAGGCGTGGAACAGATTCTCACCCTTCCGAAACCCGACGCATCGATTCCGATCGGCACGCGTCCGCTGGCCGCGGGTGTGGCGGTGCTGGCGGACGACACCTGGACAGCATTGCGCGCGCGCGAGTTGTTGCAGATCGAATGGAAACCCGGCTCGCTGGTGCAAAGCGACGACGCGCTCGCCGCAACGCTCGATGCGCGCTTCGATCGGCCGTCGACCACGCAAGTTCGCAACGACGGCGACTACGACCACGCGCGCAAGCTGGCGCATCGTGCGGTGCAGGCACGCTATCGCATCGCGACCGTAGCGCACGCGGAACTGGAACCGCCGAACTGCGTTGCGCAGATCGAGACCGATCGCGCGTTGATCGTCGCGCCGCTGCAGAATCCGCGCGGCGCACTGGATGTGGTGCAAGCGCTCACGGGCCTGCGGCCTTCGCAGATCGACATCCGTCTGCCGCGCAGCGGCGGCGGCATGGGCCGCACGCTGGACAACGATCATGTCGCCGAAGCGGTGATGCTGGCGAAGGCCGCGAAGAAATGGGTGAAGCTGATCTGGACGCGCGGCGACGCGTTCGCCAACGACGCATATCGTCCGTTCGCAGTGCTCGATCTGGAAGCAGGTCTGGATCGCAAGAACCGCATCACCGCATGGCGGCAGCGCATCGCCAGCACGTCGCGTCTTGCCGGTCGTGGGGAACCGCGCGAGCGCTGGTGGTTGTCGGAAGCGCATCCGGACGATCCGCCGGCCGGCATGATCGAAAATTTCCAGCTCGACTGGTTCGCGCTGGACTCGAATCTTCCGCGCGGCAACTGGCGCGCGGGCTCGCACGGCGTCAACGCGTTCGCGGTGCAGGTGTTTCTCGACGAAATCGCGGTGGCGACCAAACAGGATCCGCTGCAACTGCGCTTGAGTCTTTTGGGCGAACCGCGGCAGTTGCCGTATCGCGGCCATGGCGGTCCGATGCTGGATACCGGACGGCTGGCGTGGGTGCTGAAGCTCGCGGCCGACGCGATCGGCTGGACGAAGAAGCGCAACGATGGCCACGGATTGGGCCTGGCCTTTCATTTTACCTACGGCGGTTACGTCGCGCACGCGCTGGAAGTGTCGATGGAAGGCGACAAGCTGGTGATGCACCGCTGTATCGTCGCGGCCGATCTCGGGCGTGTGATCAATCCGCTCGGTGCGCGTGCATCGCTGGTGGGCGCGACGCTGGATGGCTTGTCGACTGCATTGGATTTGCGGATCACAATCAAGGATGGCCGTGTCGCGCAACAAGGTTTCAAGGAGTATCCGCCGGCGACGATGGCGCAGTTGCCGAAAGACGTGCAGGTGATCCTGGTGCCATCGAACGAGATGCCGACCGGCGCGTACGAGATGGGACTGCCGGGCGCCGCGCCCGCGCTGGCGAACGCGGTGTTCGCGGCGACGACGGTGCGAGTGCGCTCGCTGCCGATCATGCCGGAGTTGATGCGGCTGCTCTGATCAGTGGCCGCCGGAACTCGCGGACGGCTTCGGCGCCGAACTCGAAGCAGACGCGGGCACGTCCACTTTCTTGCCAGTGAGCGAAACCGGCGGCGGCAGCGAAAGGCGTACGTCGTTGTCGTTCTTCGGCGGTGGCGGCGGCGGTTGCGGACCGCATCCGAAGGCGAGCATCAGCGGCGACGCCACGCATTTGATCTTGATGCCGCCCGGCAAACGGACGGTTTTTTCCGCGGTGGTGGCGTCCACTGCCCGGCGAAACGCCTTCGCGCCGAGGCTCTCCTTGTCCGGTGCCCAATCCTTGTTGAAGCGTGTCGATTGATACGGCAGTGGAGTCGAATGCTTCATCAGCGAAGGTTCGCGCGGCTCCGGCGTGGCGTATTCGGGCGTGGCGACACTGGACGGCGGAGGCAGCAGCGCCTGCCCCTGCTTGTTGTACAGGCGGGGCGTGGGCTGGCTTTCGCCGATGGTCGCGGTGATCGCAGTGGGATTGCGCTGCTCGACATGCACCTGCCGCGGCGAAACCTCGCGCGTGCGCAGCGGCGGCAATTCGATCGGCGGCGGCGCCGGCGCTTCCGTCGGAGTTGCCGGCGTCTCGTACAAGTTCACCGTGATCGCGTTTTCGCGCGTGGTTTCCGGCAAGGCGAGATGCTGCGGACGCATTTCCAGACGCACCAGCACGATCAGCACGATGTGGAAGACTATCGTGACGAACAGCGCCAAGCTCCAACGCCACCGCTCGGGCGGCGGTTCGCGGCCGCGGATCTCGCGCAGCAGCGCGTGCCCGTAACGGTCGAACGGCTGCTCGTCCGCGTGGTGCGGCTCGGGCTCCCAGACGTGGTGCTCCGGGATTTCGCGTTCGGGCTGTGCGGGCGGCATCGGCTCGACAATCAGGCGCCGGAATGACGCGCCCGCAGTTTAGGCGGGCCGGGTTAAGACCGCATTGGCACTGGCGAGTTCCGGCGGGCTCTTGACCGCAACGCCGCGCGCGCGCAAGGTCGCGGCTTTGCGGTTCACGCGGAGGATCGTCATGGCCTACACCACCGAAAACATCCGCAACGTGGCTCTCGCGGGTCACGCCGGCGCCGGCAAAACCACCTTGTTCGAAGCCCTGCTGCATGCCGGCGGCGCCATCCAGACGGCAGGCACGGTCGAGCGCGGCAGTACGGTGTCCGACTTCGATCCACAGGAGAAGGAACGCAAGCACTCGATCCACTCGGCGATCGCTTCGGTCGATTTCGGCGACAGCCACATCAATCTGATCGACACCGCGGGTTACGCGGATTTTCGCGGGCAGACGTTGTCGGCCTTGGGTGCGGTGGAAACCGTGGCCGTGGTGGTGAACGCCGCGGCCGGCATCGAATACGGCACACGCCGGCTAATGCACTACGCGAAAGAACGCAAGCTCGCGCGCGTGCTGGTGGTGAACCGCATCGATGCCGAGGGCGTCGACTTGGAAACGCTGCTCGAGGAATTGCGCGCCGAATTCGGCAACGAATGTCTGCCTGTGAACCTGCCCGCCGGCAATGGCGCGAAGATCGTCGACTGTTTTTTCGAACCACAAGGAACTAGCGACCTCGGCGACGTCGCCGCCGCGCACCAGCGCATCATCGACCAGGTGGTCGAGATCAACGAGCGCGTGATGGATCATTACCTCACCGACGGCGAAACCGCGCTGTCGAAAGAGGAACTGCACGACTCCTTCGAGCAATGCCTGCGCGAAGGGCATCTGGTTCCGATCTGTTTCGTTTCCGCGCGCAACAACGTTGGCGTCAAGGAGTTCCTGCAGATCGCGGAGAAATTGCTCCCCAATCCCGCCGAAGGCAATCCACCGCCATTTTTTAAACAAAGTGTCGTCAAAGGCACGGGCGCGGATGCACGGCCGATCGACGCGAAACCGGATCCGAAAGCCCATGTGATCGCCGACGTGTTCAAGATCATCAACGATCCCTTCGTCGGCAAGCTCGCGGTTTTCCGCGTCTGGCAGGGCACCGTCAAACGCGACACGCAGTTGTTCATCGACGACGGCAAAAAGCCGTTCAAGGTCGGGCATCTGTTCAAGCTGCATGGCAAGGACCACGTCGAGATCGATCATGCTGTGCCGGGCGACATCGCGGGCGTCGCAAAAGTGGAGGACATCCATTTCGATGCGGTACTGCACGATTCCCACGATGAGGACCAGATCCATCTGAAGCCTTTGGAATTCCCGCAACCGATGTTCGGCCTCGCGGTCGAACCCGCGCACAAGGGTCAGGAACAGAAACTCGCGACCGCGCTGCACAAATTGGCCGAGGAGGATCCCTGTCTGCGCATCGAGCACAACAAGGAATTGAACGAGAGCGTGGTGCGCGGACTGTCTGACCTGCACTTGAAGCTGACGCTCGAACGCATGAAGGAGCGCTACGGCGTGGAGGTGTTGACGCGTCCGCCGCGCATCGCTTATCGCGAAACCATCGGCGGCAAGGCCGAAGGACATCACCGCCACAAGAAACAGACCGGCGGCGCCGGCCAGTTCGGCGAAGTGTTCCTGCGCGTGGAACCGCTGCCGCGCGGCGGCGGTTTCGAATTCCGCGACGATTCCAAAGGCGGCGTGATCCCGAATCAATTCATTCCCGCGATCGAGAAAGGCGTGCGGCAGGTGCTGGAGCACGGCGCGATCGCGGGTTACCCGATGCAGGACGTGCGCGTGATCGTGTTCGACGGCAAATACCATCCCGTCGATTCCAAGGAAGTCGCCTTCGTGTCGGCGGGCAAGAAGGCATTTCTCGACGCGGTGTCGAAGGCCAAACCGATCGTGCTGGAGCCGATCGTCAATCTCGATGTCAATGTGCCGGACCAGTACATGGGTGACGTCACCGGCGGACTCGCCTCCAAACGCGCGCGCATCAACGGCACCGACTCCTTGCGCGGCGGCGAACTGGTGATCAAGGCGCAGGTGCCGCTCGCCGAAGTTGTCGACTACCAGACCGAACTGCGCGCGATCACCGGCGGCCGCGGCCGCTACGCGATCGAGCTGTCGCACTACGATCCTGTGCCCGCGCAGATACAAAAGCAGCTCGCCGAAGCGTACAAGCCGAAGGTGGAAGAAGACTGATCGACATCGTTGCAATCAATCACGAGGAGGAGCCGTCATGCTGACCGCGCTGTGGTTGCCGATCGTTTTGTCCGCGGTGTTCGTGTTCATCGCCAGTGCGTTGAACAACATGTTCCTGAAGTTCTGGCACATGCCGGACTATCGCAAGTTCTCCAACGAAGACGAAGTGCGCGCCGCGATCCGCAGCGGCAATCCTGCGCCGGGGCAATACGTGATCCCGTGGTGCGGGCCGGAAGCGCGCAACGATCCGGCGATGAAGGAGAAGTTCGCGCAAGGGCCGGTCGGGATCATGCAGTTGCGCCGCAGCGGTTCGATGAACATGGGCGCGTCGCTGTTCCAGTGGTTCCTGTTCTGCATCCTGGTTTCGCTGTTCTGCGCGATGATCGCCGTACACGCCGTGCCGCCGGGTGCGGATCATCACCTGGTCTTCCACGTCACCGCGCTGGCCGCGCTGCTCGGTTACGCGTTCGGCGCGTTCCCGGATGCGATCTGGTGGGGCTTTCCGTGGAAGGTCGCGTTCAAGTACATCGTGGATGGGATCATTTACGCGATCATCACCGGCTTCACCTTCGTTTGGTTGTGGCCCGCGATGTGAGCGAATCCGGAAGCGCGGCGCACGAGCCGCGCTTCTCGCGCCTTGCGCGGCGCGCGTTGCTGGCGTTCGTGCTGGTGTTCATCGCGTCGCGCTGCCTGGTCTTCCTGATCATGTCGCAGCGCATTCCGAATCTGTATTTCTTCCTGCGCGGCACGCACGTCCATCATCTGAATTACGGCATCTTTCTGCTGGCGGGCGTCGGCGCGTATACCCTGCTGGCGGCGCCGCAGGAAAAGGGTGCGCGGCGCGCGGCATACGTGTACGGCGCGGCAATGGCGCTGACGTTCGACGAGTTCGGCATGTGGCTGCATCTCGGCGGCAGCTACTGGCAGCGCGCCAGCGTGGACGCGGTGATCGTGATCGCGGCCTTGTTCGGTCTGCTTGCGTTCGCGCCGTCGTGGCGCAATCTAGAGAAACGTCGGCGCAAGACGGCGCTGCTAATTCTCGCCGCGATCGTCGTCTTTGTCGCGGTGCTGATCGATACCGGCGTGCGCATCGGTCATCTGTACGGACCGCATCTCGAACAACTTGAAAGCCAGTCTTCGCACTGAGCGACGTGACTTCCGGCATTCGAGCGGATGCTTGGCCGGCATTAGCTTTGCGGGCGCGCAGATCGCGCGTCCGCGGAGCATTGCCATGTCCTCTCGCGTTTTGTGGTGCGTCCTCGTCCTTTCTTCCTTCCTGAGCATCGTCTTCGCGGCGCCTGCACGCGCGGCGGATATTTACGACGACGCCGTCGCGCACGCGGGACGCGCCGCGGACGATGCGAAACGCGATGTCAGCGACAAGCCCGCCGAGGTCTTGCGCTTCGCCGGCATCGAGCCCGGCATGCGCGTGCTGGATTTCCTCGGCTACGAGGGTTACTACAGCGAGCTGTTGAGTTACATCGTCGGCCCGAGGGGCCACGTGGTGCTGCTCAACAACAAAGCCTATGACGACTACGCCGGCGGCAAGTGGAAGGCGCGGCTGGCGCATCTGCCCAATGTCGAGCACCGCACCGCCGATCCGGCGCACATGGATCTGGCGCCGAATTCGTTCGACGCGATCGTGATGGTCAAGGTGTATCACGATCTCTACTGGGTCTCGCCGAAGGACGGCTGGCCGAAAGTCGATGTGCCCGTGGTGCTCGATCAACTGCATGCCGCGCTGAAACCCGGCGGCGTGCTGCTGGTGGTGGATCACTCGGCCAAACCCGGCACCGGCAACACCGACGCCGGCACGTTGCACCGGATCGACGAACAGTACGCGCGCAAGGATTTCGAAGCGCACGGCTTCCAGTTCGTGCGCGCCAGCGATGCGTTGCGCGATCCCTCCGACAAGCGCGACCAGATTTCCTACAAGCCGCCGGCACTCGGCCACACCGACCGCTTCATGCTGCTGTTCCGCAAACCCGCGGGTTGAGAGGCGCGGCCAGCGTGAAACAGGCGGCGGTCACGCCGCCTGTTGTGCGCGCTGCTCCAGCGCGTGGATCAGCGCGTTGACGAACACGGGGATATCGTCCGGCTTGCGGCTGGTGATGAGATTCCCGTCTTCCACCACTTCGCTGTCTTCCCATTGCGCGTCGGCGTTCTGCAGATCGGTGCGCAGCGAAGGCCAGGACGTGATCTGCTTGCCTTCCACCAGGCTCGCATCGATCAGCGTCCACGGCCCATGGCAGATCGCCGCCAGCGGCCGGCCGGATTCACCGAACTCGCGGATGAAATCGATCGCGTCGTCGTTCAACCGCAGCTTGTCCGGATTCATCACACCGCCCGGCAGCACCAGGGCGTCGTAGTCGCGCGCACGCGCCTCGCCCAGGTGCAGGTCGACTTGCACCTGTTCGCCCCACTCGCCGTGGTTCCAGCCCTTGATCTTCTGCTTGTCGTCGGGCGCGATCACCACCGTTTCCGCGCCCGCTTCTTCCAGCAACTGCTTGGGTTTCAGCAGCTCCGATTGCTCGAAGCCGTCGGTGGCCAGGATCGCGATCTTGCGTCCTTTCAATGTGTCCTTGCCCATGATGCACTCCCGTTCGAAATCCGAACGCGGAGCATGAGGGGCTTCGTGTTAGCACGGCGTGTGCGCGGCGTCAGCATCACGCCGCGCGTTTGCGCTTGGGCTTCAACATCGTCCCGATGCAATTCCTAGCGCCGCAACGGCAGGCCCAGATTTTTTTCATGTGCGCATCGTGTGGCACGTCCAGCGTGATGCCGTAGTCGTAGGTGAGTTCCTCGCCGGCCTTGATCTTGCGCAGGGTTTCGATCATTACGCGATCCTTCCTGCCGCCGTCGACTTCCTCGATGTAGGCGCGGCAATTGGGTTTGCAGGAATGATTGATCCAGCGCGCGGCGTTGCCGCCGACATTGGCGTCGACGATATACTTGTCGTTGAGCGTGAACAGGAAGGTGTGGCCGGTGTCCGCGCCATCGCCGTAATCGCGGTCGGCCTGCGCGTGGGTGATCACGCGGCCCTTGTACTGGATCAGATCGATGTCGGCGGGAAGATCGGCGGCGGCATAGACGCCCTTGCCGTGGATCGGCGAGCGGCGGACGACGAGTTTGCGTTTCATGTGATGTTTTATGGTTGTGCTCTTGTTGAGAAGTGCGGACAGGATGTCCGCTTTTTTGATTCTTGCAATCAGGGACGATTGCAAAAACAGACCCGCGGACAGGATGTCCGCTTTTTGATTCTTGCAATCCGGGATGATTGCAAAAACAGACAAGCGGCCATGGACGGCCGCTTTCACGCGCAGGGATGCGCAGGAAGCACATAATGCCCGTTGTTCATCGCGCTGCATAGCCGTCGAGGAGCGCCGATATGGAACTGAAGCTCAAGCGCGCTACAGAACCGCCTGCGAAATCCGACGGCGCGCGTGTGCTGGTGGATCGCCTCTGGCCGCGCGGAATTTCGAAGGAGAGATTGAAGCTAGACGAGTGGCTGAAACAGATCGCTCCCAGCACCGCGCTGCGCAAGTGGTTCAATCACGATCCGGAGAAATGGAACGGTTTCCGTGAGCGCTACGCGAAGGAACTGGACGCAAATCCGGAAGCGGTGAAAGCCTTGCAGGATCTATTGCGCGAGCACGGCACGGTGACGCTGATCTTCGACGCCCGCGATACCCAGCACAACGATGCGGTCGTGCTGCAACAATACATGCGGCGCCGCATGCCCAGGTCCAGGAGTAAATCATCATGAACGGAATCCCGATCAAGGCCGCGTTGCTGTTGACTCTTGCCGGCATCACCGGCGCCTCGCAAGCGTTCACGCTCAGCAGCCCGGTAATCCACCCCGGCGGCGCCATCCCGATGCAGCAGGTCTACACGCGTTGCGGCGGCGGCAATATCTCGCCGCAACTGGAATGGCGCGATCCGCCGGAGAACGTCAAGAGCTACGCGGTGACAGTGTTCGATCCGGACGCTGGCGGCGGCGGTTTCTGGCATTGGATCGCATTCAACATTGCGGTCGGCGCGTACGGCTTGAACACCGGCGCGGGCACGCCGCACAGCGGCAATGCGCCGGGCGACACGGTGCAGTTTACCAACGGCTTCGGCGACCGCGGCTATTCCGGCCCCTGCCCGCCGCCCGGCAAACCGCACCACTACGTGTTCACCGTGTACGCGCTGGACGTGCCGGTGCTGCCGGTGAGCGCCGCGGCGAGTTCGGAGGATGCCGTGCAAGCGATCAGGAAACACGCGATCGCGACGGCGACGCTGGCAGCGACTTATGAGCGTTGATCAATTGCGCCCCCTCACCCCAACCCTCTCCCCATCGGGGAGAGGGAGACAAGCGCGAAGCGCTTGGCGGGTGAGGGGGGACTTTTTGGCGCGAGCGTTATCGCTTCTATTTATTTTTCTTGCGCCGCATGCGCAAGCACTCACGATCTTCGCGGCCGCCAGTCTGAAACCTGCGCTCGACGATCTCGCCGCACGCGGCGCGCTCGGCAAACCCGCGCCGCGGCTGGTGTACGCGGCATCTTCCGCTTTGGCGCGGCAGATCGAACAAGGCGCGCCCGCGGATGTCTTCATTTCGGCCGACGAAGACTGGATGGACGATCTGGCGAAGCACGGCGAATTGGTTGCGAGCACGCGCAGCGATCTGCTCGGCAACGCGCTGCTGCTGGTCGCGCCGAAAACTTCGGATGTGCAGGTCGATCTTTCGCGACCACAGACAATACGTGGCGCGCTGGGCATGGTCGGACGGCTTTCGATCGCGCTGCCGCAATCGGTACCCGCGGGTCGTTACGCCAGCCAGTCGCTGCACGCACTCGGACTGTGGGATTCGATTTCGGGGCGACTGGCGATGAGCCGCGACGTGCGCGCGGCACTGGAACTCGTGGCGATGGGCGAATGCCCGCTCGGCATCGTCTATCGTTCGGATGCGATTTCAGAACCGCGCGTGCGTGTGGTCGCGACCTTTCCGGCGGCGTCGCACCGGCCGATCGTCTATCCGGTTGCGACCATGCGCGGCCACGACAACGCCGCGCGCGCGCTGCTGCAGGCGCTGAAGTCGCCGGAAGCGCAGTCGGTATTTCGCCATTACGGATTCGACGCGCCGCCGCGATAATGCGGCGCCATGGCTTGGCTCTCGCACGACGAAACCATTGCCCTGCTGCTCAGCCTGAAAGTGGCGGCGGTCGCGACGGTATGCGCGTTGCCGCCGGCAATCGCCTGCGCGTGGCTGCTGGCGCGCAGGCGTTTCGTCGGCAAACCGCTGCTGGAAACCGCGCTGCTGCTGCCATTGATCCTGCCACCGGTGGTGACCGGCTATGTATTGCTGGAAGTGTTCGGCCACCGCGGCGCGATCGGCCGCGTGCTGGATGCGCTGCATCTTTCGATCGCGTTCCGCTGGACCGGCGCGGCGCTCGCCGCCGGCGTGATGGCGTTTCCCTTGCTGGTGGTCGCGCTGCGCACCGCATTCGAGTCGGTCGATCGCAAACTGGAACAGGCCGCGGCGACGTTGGGCGCGAGCGCATGGCGAATCTTCTTCGGCATCGCCCTGCCCTTGTCGCTGCGCGGATTGGTGGCAGGTATCGCGTTGGCATTTGCGCGTGCGTTCGGTGAATTCGGTGCGACGATTACTTTCGTCTCGTCGATTCCCGGCGAAACGCGCACGCTGCCGATCGCGCTGTACGAATTGCTGGAAACACCCGGGGGCGAAGGCGGCGCGCTGCGGCTGACTTGGGTCGCCGTCATCGTGGCGCTGATCGCCACTCTCTGCGCGGCACTGCTGCTGCGCGGACCACGCGGAAGGGAAATCGAGTCATGATCGAACTCGACTTCGCCTTGACGCGCGGCGAATTCGCATTGCAACTGGCCTTGCGGTCCGAAGCGCGCGCGCTGGCGCTGTTCGGCGATTCCGGTTGCGGCAAGACATCCACGCTGCATGCGATCGCGGGCCTGCTGAAACCTGCATGCGGACGGATCGCGCTGGACGGGCGTGTGTTGTTCGATTCGGACCAACGCATCCACGTACCGGTGGCGCAGCGCAAACTCGGCGTGGTGTTCCAGGACGTGCGGCTGTTTCCGCATCTGTCGGTGCGCGACAACTTGCGCTACGGAGCCCGCCGTTTGAGCGATTCGAATCGTTTCGATGATGCCGTGCAGTTGCTGGGCCTGGGCGCGCTGCTGAAACGCAAGCCGGATCGGCTGTCCGGCGGACAGGCGCGGCGCGTGGCCATCGGCCGCGCACTGCTTTGTGACCCGGCGGCGTTGTTGCTGGACGAACCTTTGTCGAACCTGCACCGCGAGGCGCGCGCGGAGGTGCTGGAACACCTTCGCGGATTGAAACGCGAACTGGCGCTGACCACGATCCTGGTCAGCCATCAGGCCGACGAGGTGCTCGCGCTGGCGGATGCGGTGGCACTGCTGGATGACGGACGGCTGCGCACCGTTTTGCCGGTTGCGCAATTCGGCCATGAGCAACAGTTCGCAACGCGCGCAATGGCCGAAGCGCGGTAAAGTGACGAGCGCAACGCGCTCGTCATTCCGGTCATGTACGGCCGGGATCCAGTGCCAAGGCTGGCAAGAATGATTTTGATCGTGCGGAGGTGACGCCGTGAAGCTTGCATCGGGTTTGCGAATTTCCTTCCTGTGCGCAGTGACTCTGCTGCTGGCGGGTTGCGGTCCGGCAACCAAGCTGCAACCGCCCGCCGCCAGCATCCAGCAGTTGCAGGCGCTGCCGAACGGGCAGTGGTCTCTGACCTTGCGTATCGAGAACTACAGCTACGACACCGCGATGCACGTGTACGCTCTGGATGCCGATCTGCAAATCGGCGGCGCGGACGCGGGACATGTCTCGGTTTCGCCGGGCTTGGACATTCCAGCAATGAGCGCGGATACCGCCACCGCGACGCTTGCACCGACTGCCGAAGCGCGCACCGCACTGGCGAACGCGAAAGGCAACGCCGTCGCGTACGAGTTGAAAGGGAAGCTCGGCGTGGGCAAGGGCGAAAGCGGCAAGTCGGAATCCTTCGACCTGGACGGCAAGGGTTATCTGTCGCCGGTGCCGGGCGTGGCGAATACGTGGAGATAACCAATACCGTTCGCCCTAGGCGTAGGCGCGAAGCGCCGAAGTCGAAGGGCAGAACGTGCTTCGCTCACTCGCTGCGCGCGTGTAGCCTGTTCTGATCTTGACGAAGGGCTCAGCACGAACGGTAATCTATACATGACCACCCACTACACCGCCCCGCTCGCGGACATCCGCTTCGACCTCTACGACTTGTTGCAAGTCGAAAAACTGTTCGCGCGGTTGCCCGATTGCGAATCGCTCAATCGGGAAACGATCGATGCGGTGCTCGACGAAGCTGCGCGTTTCGCGCAAAGCGTGCTGGCCCCGCTGAATCAAAGCGGCGACCAACAAGGTTGCACGTTCGACAAGCAAACTGCGTCGGTGAAAACTCCGAGCGGTTTCAAGCACGCCTACCAGCAATTCGTCGAAGGCGGCTGGGCCGGATTGACCGCACCGGAAGAATTCGGCGGACAGGGATTGCCGGAAACGATCGGCGCGCCGGTGAAGGAATTCATCGATTCTGCGAATCTGGCCTGGGGCACGTATCCGCTGCTGTCGCACGGAGCGATCGAGGCGCTGCGCGCGTTCGGCACGGATTGGCAGAAGCAGGCTTTCCTCAAGCGCATCGTGTCGGGCGAATGGACCGGCACGATGTGCCTGACGGAGGCGCATTGCGGTTCCGATCTCGGCTTGTTGAAGACACGCGCCGAGCCGAATGCGGACGGTTCCTACGCGGTCACCGGCACCAAGATCTTCATCACTTCCGGCGAGCACGATTTCACCGACAACATCGTGCATCTGGTTCTCGCGCGTTTGCCCGACGCGCCGCCCGGCGTCAAAGGCATCTCGCTGTTCATCGTGCCGAGGTTCAAGGTGGATCGCGATGGCAATGTCGGCGAGCGAAACAATGTGCGCGCCGGCGCGATCGAACACAAGATGGGTCTGAAAGGTTCGGCGACTTGCGTGCTGAACTTCGACGGCGCGCAGGGCTATCTGCTGGGCGAACCGAACCGCGGCTTGAACGCGATGTTCGTGATGATGAACACCGCGCGGCTGGCGGTCGGATTGCAGGGTCTCGCGCTGAGCGAACGCGCTTATCAGAACGCTCTGAGCTATGCGCGCGAGCGCTTGCAGATGCGCGCGCTATCCGGCGCGAAGTTTCCCGACAAGCCCGCCGATCCGCTGATCGTGCACGGCGACGTGCGCCGCATGCTGCTGACGCAGAAGGCATTGATCGAAGGCGGGCGCGCACTCGGTTTGTACGCCGCAACGCTGGTGGATATCCAGCATCACTCGAACGACGAAGTCGAACGCCGACACACCGAGGCATTGGTGTCGTTCCTGACGCCGATCGTCAAGGGAATGCTCACCGAGAACGGGATCGAATGCACCCACCTCGCGTTGCAGATCTACGGCGGCCACGGCTACATCGCCGAGCACGGCATGGAGCAGTACGTGCGCGATGCGCGCATCACCACGATCTACGAAGGCACCACCCAGATCCAGGCACTGGACCTGCTCGGCCGCAAGATCATGCAGCAACGCGGCGAAGGCTTGGCGTCGTTCCTGGAAGAGATCGGCGCGTTCTGCGCGCAGCACGCGAACGACGAAGCGCTGAAGGAATTCATTCCGAAATTGTCGGCGCTGGCGAAGGAATGGAGCGAGCTGACTCAGGCTACCGGTGCGCGCGCAATGAAGAACGCCGACGAGATCGGCGCCGCGGCGGTCGATTACCTGTTTTACTCCGGCTACATCGCGATCGCCTATTTCTGGGCGCGCAGCATGGCTGCGGCGGAACATTCCTCGCAAAACGAAGATTTCAGGCAGGCGAAACGATTGACCGGGCGCTTCTACTTCGCGCGCATCCTGCCGCGCACGCGTGCGCACAAGGCGGCGATCGAGGCGGGCGGGAAAAGCCTGTTTGCGATGGCGGATGGGTTGTTCGGGTGAACCTGGGCAGAGTGTCCAAAGTTCCCCCTCACCCGCCAAGCGCTGCGCGCTTGTCTCCCTCTCCCCAACGGGGAGAGGGTTGGGGTGAGGGGGCTCGATGGGGTTCATCTCGATGAGCGCCAAAAAACT
>DATFCO010000227.1:0-16747 GCA_035253005.1 Rhodanobacteraceae bacterium | reverse complement strand
TTGCCTGCGATCGGCTGGGCGCAGACCGCGAACGCGACCTTGCAGGGCAAGGCGCCGCCCAATGCGCAGGTCACGGCGCGCAACGTCGCGACCGGCTCCGTGCGCGTCACCACCGCCGGTTCCGACGGCGCTTATGCGCTGGTCGGATTGCAACCGGGAACCTGGAACGTCAGCGCGGCCGGAGGCGGGCAACACACGGTGACGCTGTCGGTCGCATCCACCTCGACGCTGGATCTCACCGCCGCCGCGCCGCCTCCGACGGGCGCGACCACGCTGTCCGCAGTGAATGTCACCGCCACCGCGCTGCAGGACGTAAAGACCTCGGAGGTGGGCGACACGGTTTCGCTGCACACCATCCGCACCGTTCCGCAGATCACGCGCAACTTCCTGGAGTTCGCCGACACCGTACCCGGCATGATCTTCACACAGGATTCGTCCGGTCACACCTCGCTGCGCGGCGGCGCGATGAACGACAGCACGGTCAACGTCTACATCGACGGCGTGGGACAGAAGAGCTACGTCAAGGAAGGCGGCGTCAGCGGCCAATTCTCCACTCAGGGCAACCCGTTTTCGCAATTGGCGATCAGCGAATACAAGGTCATCACTTCCAATTACAAGGCCGAGTACGACCAGATCGCCAGCGCGGCAGTCACCGCGGTGACCAAATCCGGTACCAACGAATTCCACGGCGAGGTGTACGGCAACTACACCAACGACAGCTACCGCGCTTCCACGCCGGCCGAAGAAGCTTCGGGCACCAAGACGCCCTCGGTGGACAAGGAATACGGCTTCGATCTGGGCGGGCCGATCATCCAGGACAAGATGCACTTCTTCATTTCGAACGAAGTGAAGCGCTTCAACACGCCGGTTGCCGTAGTGCCGGGAGTAAGCGGAACGGAGGATTTGTTGCCTCCGGACGTACAAGCGCAACTCGGGCCTGCGAGCAATCCGTTCTGGGAGAACCTGTTCTTCGGAAAACTGGATTTCGAACCGACCGACAGCGACCGCTTCGAGCTGCGCGCGCAGCTCCGCAACGAAAACGAGATCGACAACGTCGGCAACACCACGGCGGCCTCGGATGGCATCCAGACCAAGAACACCGACAAGCGCTACGAGCTGTATTGGTCGCACGCCGCCGACGCGTGGTTCAACGAATTCCTGCTGACCTACGAAAACGCCTTCAACGTGCCGCAGCAGATCACCAGCGGAGTGGGTCAGGTTTACACCTACGCGCAGCCGCTCAATGCATTGATCGTGGCGACCGGCGCTCCCGATCCCCGCGCCGAGCAGAACAAAGGGCAGAAAGGCCCGGGCTTCAAGGACGATCTGACGTTCAACGATCTGCACTGGCTGGGCGACCACACGGTCAAACTCGGCGTGAAGTACAAGGACGTCAAACTCGTCGCGCAGGACGCGGGCAATGCGACGGCGCAGCTCTACTACGACGTCGAACCCGTGTTCGGGACCAATCCGAATCCCTACAAGGCCGTGTTTGCCGTCACCAATCCGGGCTTCAGTCCGCTCGTGAGTTCCAGCGACAAGCAGTTCGGCGCCTACATCCAGGACGACTGGACGGTCAACGATCACCTGACCTTCAATCTCGGCGTGCGCTGGGACATGGAGCGCAATCCTTCGTATTTGAACTGGGTAACTCCGGCCAATGTCGTGGACGCGCTGCTCAACGGTCACGATCCGAATGCGCCGGCGGGTGAAACTTACGCGCAACAATTAGCGCTCGGCGGTGTCAACATCAACGACTACATCAGCACCGGCAACAACCGCAAGCCGTACAAGAACGAGTGGCAGCCGCGTCTCGGATTCTCCTACGACATCAACGGCGACCAGCGGCACGTGATCTTCGGCGGCGCCGGCCGCGCCTACGACCGCGACCTGTACGACTACCTGCAACTGGAGCAGACCAAGTTCGCACTCGAGGAACCGCAGGTGTTCTTCAGCAGCGACACCCAGCCGTGCACGGGAACTCCCTGTTTCCCGTGGGATCCGTCCTACGCCACCAGCGTCAGTGCGCTGCAAGGGCTGGTGACCGGCAGTACGGCGGGTTACGAAGTGGACATGTTCACCAACAACCTCAAGGTGCCGTACTCGGACCAGTTCAGCCTAGGCATGCGCAACACGCTGGGCGAGTGGAGCACGAGCGCGACCATCGCGCGCATCCTGAGCTATGACGGCATCGTCGCCACGTTGGGCAACCGCTATCCGAACGGTTCGTTCTGGATGAACGGTGGTCAGCCGTGGGGCGACGGCGTGCCGGGCTTCGGTTCGCTGATCCTGTGGAACAACGGCATCGAGACACGCAATACGCAGGTGCTGCTTTCCGCAGAGAAGCCCTATACGCGCGAATCGCACTGGGGCATGACCATCGCCTACACCTACACCAACGCGACCCAGAATCGCGACATCAACGAACACTACTCGTTCGATCAGGAGACCATCCAGCAGTATCCGTTCATCGAATCCAACGCCGCACCCAAGCACAGGCTAGTCGCCACCGGCACGATCGATGGTCCCTGGGGCATGACCTATTCGGCCAAGCTGACCTTGGCGACACCGACGCCGAACAACGGCTTCATCAATTACTTCTACCCGGACACCGCTCCGAACGGAGCCAACAACCTGCCGGTGGCGGGCGTGGCCAGCGGAAAGAAATTCCTTTTCGGCGGCGACATCTTCGGTTATCGCTCGGTGGATCTCGCGGTCACCAAGGATTGGCTGGTCGCGGGCCAGACGCATCTGTACATACGAGGGGATTTCATCAACATCTTCAACTACAAGAATCTGGTCGATTACACGACCACGTTCCCCACCTATTTCCCGGTCGCCTACAACAAGACCGGCAACATCACCGGCGTGCCACGCACCTTCAAGATCACCGCGGGGGTGCGGTGGTAGGCGACTCGCGGAACACAGCTCAGGTGTGGAAAGGCGGGCCTGATGCGGTCTTCAGGCCCGCCGCCTTTTTCCGCGGGCGCGGCTTCAGCGCATGAATGATTCGCCGATCCAGAACATCGTGATCGTCGGCGGCGGCACCGCCGGCTGGATGGCGGCTGCCGCGTTTTCCAAACTGCTCGGCCACTGTTCGGTGCGTCTGGTGGAATCGGAGGAGATCGGCACGGTCGGCGTCGGCGAGGCCACCGTGCCGCACCTGAAACTGTTCAACCAGGTGCTGGAAATCGACGAAGCGCAATTCGTCCGCGAGACTTTCGGCACCTTTAAGCTGGGCATCCAGTTCCTTGACTGGGCGCGCATCGGCGATTGCTATGTGCACGGCTTCGGCCAGATCGGCCACGAATACGGCCTGCTGCCGTTCCACCAGTATTGGTTGAAGGCGAACGCGCTGGGCCGGGCGGCGGAAATCGGCGAGTACTCGTTGAATACCGCCGCCGCGGCGCGCGGCAAGTTCATGGTTTCGGCGCAGGACGTGCCGCGCACGTCGCCGCTGGCCGACATCGCCTACGCGTATCACTTCGACGCGGGTCTGTACGCGCAATTCCTGCGCCGCTACGCCGAGGCGCGCGGTACGCGCCGCACCGAAGGCAAGGTTGTGCACGTGGCGCAGCGGGACGACGGCTTCGTCGAAGAGATCGTGCTCGCCAGCGGCGAACGCATCGCCGGCGATCTTTTCATCGACTGCTCCGGATTTCGCGGCTTGCTGATCGAGCAAACGCTGCACGCGGGATACGAGGACTGGTCACACTGGCTGCCTTGCGACCGCGCGGTCGCGGTGCCGTGCGAGAACGTCGGTCCGCCGACGCCTTACGTGCGCGCCACCGCGCGCGCAGCGGGCTGGACCTGGCGCATCCCGTTGCAGCATCGCACCGGCAACGGCTACGTGTATTCGAGCAAATACATCAGCGACGACGAAGCGGCGTCGAACCTGCTGCGCTGGATCGATGGCGCCGCGCGCGCCGAGCCGCGCGTGTTGCGCTTCACCGGCGGACGCCGGCGCAAGGCCTGGATCAACAACGTGGTGGCGCTCGGCCTGGCCAGCGGTTTTCTGGAACCTTTGGAGTCCACCAGCATCTATCTGATCCAGTCCGGGGTCGCGCGTCTGGTGAACCTGTTCCCGGATCGCGGTTTCAGCCGCACGCTTATCGACCGCTACAACGCGCAGACGGATTTCGAGATCGAACGCATCCGCGATTTCCTGATCCTGCACTACTGCGCGACCGAGCGCGACGACGCGCCGTTCTGGAACTACTGCCGCACGATGGACATTCCGCAGCCGTTGCACGACGTGATCGAACTGTTCCGCGACAGCGGCCGTTTCTTCCGCCAGGCCGAGGAACTGTTCGCGCTGACCAGTTGGGTGGAGGTGATGATCGGTCAACGCATCCTGCCGCGCACCTGGCATCCGGCCGTCGATCTGCTGCCGGACGACAAGCTCGACAAGTTGATCGAAGGAGTGCGCCAGGTGATCGTGAACTGCGTGGACGCGATGCCGATGCATCAGCAGTTCATCGACCGCTGCTGCTCTGCGGCCGCATGAAACCCGTGCGCCTCGCGACGTCACGGAAGGTCCTGCTGAAGTTCGCCGTTGCGTCGGGTTGCTGCGCGGCGATCTGCGCGGCGGCTGCGCCGCCGTCCGCGCCGTCGCCACGCACGAAGACGGAAACCGGCACGCTGCAAGGCGCGAGCTACCGCATCGATATTCCCGCGCGGTGGAATCACAAGCTGGTCGTCTACTACCACGGCTACTCCGACACGCCGGTGACGTTCGGCAAGGCCGAGCCCTTGTCGCCGATGTTCGATCCGTTGCTCGGCAAGGGTTACGCGCTGATCCAGTCCGGCTATTCGCAGGGCGGCTGGGCGGTAGAGCAGGCATCCGCGGAAACGGAGCGCTTGCGGAGATTCTTCGTCGCGCGACATGGCACGCCCGCGCAGACGCTGGTGATGGGCATGTCGATGGGCGGCACGCTGACCGCGTTGACCATCGAACGGCATCCGGAAATCTATTCCGGCGCGCTGTCGCTGTGCGGCGCGATCGAACCTTCCGATCGTCTGGTCGCGCGCGATTTCGCGCTGCGTGCGGCGTTCGATTACTACTTTCCGAACTTGCTCGGGCCGCTTGTGCCCGTTCCGGCGAGTTATCAGGCCAACGATGCCACGGTCGCGAAGATCGCCGCGGCGCTGCAATCCAATCCGAAGGCGCGCGAAGCCTTGTTGCGCTGGTATCGCGCGGCGGACGAGGACAATCTTCCATCCGTGATCGCCTTCGCCGGGCCGGAACTGCGCGAACTGCAACAACGCGCGCACGGCAATCCGGTCGGCAATGCTGATCTGATCTACCTCGGCACCGGCGATGATGCCGCGCTCAACGACGGCGTGCGCCGCTATCGCGCGGATCCGCGGGCCGCGGCGTATCTCGCGCGCTGGTACACGCCGAGCGGAAATCTCGCTCGCCCGATGCTGGAACTGCACGACACTGGCGATCCACTGGTGCCCGCCGAGAGCACCTTCGAATACGCGCTCGCCGCGCAGCGCACCGGACGCGGCGGCAATTTCGTGCAGCAATATGTGGTGCACGAAGGCCATTGCGTGTTCACGCCGCAGCAGATCGGCACCGCGTTCGGCGAGCTGATCGACTGGGTGGATCACGGCCGGCGGCCGGCGCCGGGCAAGCTTCCGTCATCTCCGGAAAGGAGCGCGGCGCGATGATGCACCGCGCTTCGGTTCGCTATTGACCGAGATATCGCGCGATCGCGAACTGCACTCCGGTCGGCGCCGGGAAGAAAGCCTGGAAGCCGACCGCCACGATCTTGCCGTCGGCTTGAAGCGCGGCGCCGTTCGCGCCGCCGTTGAGGTCGCCGAACGAAGTGCGCACGCGGCCGCCGCGGCCGAACGTGGTGTCGAGCGAACCGTTCGGATTCAGGCGCGCCAGCGTGAAATCGGAATCCGAAGATTCGCTGTTGGGGTAACCGAGCAGCACGAGCTTGCCATCGGGTTGCAACAGCACGCTGTTGGCCGACTGGCAGCAACTGCCGAAGCTCACTTGCCGCATGCCGCTGCGGTTGAAGCTGCGGTCGAGCGAGCCGTTGGCGCGCCAGCGCAGCGCGGCGAAGTTCTCGGTGGCGCCGTCCTGCGTGATGGCGAAACCGGCCGCGACGATTTTTCCGTCGGCTTGCAGCACCGCAGAATGCGCGCGATCGAATCCGTTCTGGCCGAAATCGTTGCGCACCTTGCCCCCGACGCCGAACGAGGTGTCCAGCCGGCCATCGACGAGATAACGCGCGGCGGCGAAGTCGTAATCGCTGACGGGATCGCGCGCGGAGCCGACCGCGACGATGCGTCCGTCGGGCTGCACCAGCACAGAAAAGACGTCGTCGTTCAATTTCCGGAAGTCGGTGAGGACCTGGCCGCCGTTGCCGAAGCCGATGTCGGGCGAGCCGTCGATGTTGTAGCGCGCCAGCGCGAAGTCGGTGTTGGACGACGCCTCGCTGGAGAAATCCACGTAATCGGTGCCGCCGGCGATGATGCGGCCGTCCGGTTGCAGCGCCAGCGCGAAGGCATAACTGCCTTGCGGGAAATGCGTGGTGATGATGCCGCCGTTGCCGAAGCTCGTGTCGAGCGAGCCGTCCTTGTTGTAGCGCGCGAGTTCGAAATTGCCGAGGAAGGTGAACAGCGGGAACGCGCCGCCCGCGACCAGAATTTTTCCGTCGGGCTGCACCACCACGGCGGAAATCTCGGCGGCCAGTCCGGGGAAGTCGGTGGTCACGCGGCCGTTGTTGCCGAAACCGGTATCGATCGAACCATCCGGGTTGTAGCGCGCCAGCGCGAAATCCTCGCCGGAGAAATCGTTGTTGGTATAAGTGGTGCCACCGACCACCAGTTTTCCGTCGGGTTGCATCGCGACCGCATTGGCGATGTCGATGCTTTGATCGAAATCGGTCAATACCCGGCCGTTCTGTCCGAAGGACGGATCGAGGCCGCCGGGCGCCGCGGAAACAGAACCGGCAAATGTGGAAGCGGCGAAGGCAAACAGCGCGACGCGCCGAACGGCGGCACGCGCAGCCGGTGCGAGGAGTGGCATGACGGAGCTCCTGAGAACCGCCGCTGGCGATCGTGGACTCGGCGCGCGGCGAGGCCGATCGGCAAGTGAGTGCCGGCCGGAGAAGAAAAGGTTCAGTTCGTGCGCTGGCGCCCGGATTCGGTTGCCGGTGAGGCTTGCAACTTGCTTGCAACATGTTGGTTTCAGCGAATGGTTCATCGGGGATTTGATGCGTCACCTGCGTAACTTGCGTTTTGCTTTCGCCTTCTTCCTGCTGGCGGTGACGTCGGGCTTCGGGGCGTCGCCACTGCATGCCGCTGCATTGCAAACCGACGCCTCGCAGGCGATCCAGCAGGGCGCGGCGGAGGCGATGCCGGCCACGCCGCCACTCGATCTCGATGATCTGGAGCACCGCACCTTCGAATACTTCTGGCAGACCGCCAATCCGCAGAACGGGCTGATTCCCGATCACTGGCCGCTGGGCAAAGAGCCGTTTTCCAGCATCGCAGCCACGGGTTTTGCTCTGACCGGATATCCGATCGGCGTGGAGCGCGGCTGGATCACGCGCGATCAGGCCAAACAGCGTGTGCTGACCACGTTGCGTTTCTTCGCCGGTGCGCCGCAGGGCCCGGCCGAGGACGGCATGAGCGGCTATCATGGTTTCTTCTATCACTTCCTCGACATGCAGAAAGGCGTGCGCTACGCGCGCTGGGTGGAAGTTTCGACCATCGATACGACTTTGCTGATGGCCGGCGTACTGTTCGACCAGAGTTACTTCGACCAGGACGATCCGCAGGAAAAGGAGATCCGCGATCTCGCCGACAAGCTCTATCGCGGCATCGACTGGAAATGGGCGCAGGTGCGTCCGCCGCGCATCGGCATGGGCTGGACGCCCGGCGGCAAGTTCATCGATCACGACTGGGAAGGCTACGACGAGGCGATGATCCTGTACGTGCTGGCGCTGGCCTCGCCCACGCACGCGGTGAAACCCGACGCGTGGACGGCATGGACTTCCACCTACGACCGCACCTGGGGCAGCTTCATGGGTTCGCAGCCGCACGTGGGTTTCGCGCCGCTGTTCGGCCATCAATTCAGCCAGGCCTGGATCGATTTCCGCGGCATACAAGACGCCTACATGCGCCGTCGCGGTCTGGATTATTTCGAGAACAGCGCGCGCTCGACGATCGGTCAGCGCGCTTACGCGATCGCGAATCCGCTGCACTTCCGCGGCTACGGCGAAGACGTGTGGGGCCTGACCGCCTGCAACGGCCCGGGCGAGATCACCTGGGAACACGAAGGCACGCAAACCTTGTTCGCCGGTTACAGCGCGCGCGGCGCGGATGCCGACCGCGTGTTCGACGACGGTACCATCGCGCCCACGGCGGCGATTTCGTCCATCGTGTTCACGCCGGACATCTCGCTGCGCGCGATGCAGGAGATGTATCGCCGTTATGGGCCGTGGCTGTATTCGGATTACGGATTCAAGGACGCGTTCAATCCCAGCTTCGAGTTGAACGCACCGCTGCGCACCGGCAGTGTAGTGCCGGGGCAGGGCTGGTTCGACAGCGAATATCTCGGCCTCGATCAGGGCCCGATCCTGCTGATGATCGAGAATTACCGCAGCGGTTTCGTGTGGAAGGTGATGCGATCCAATCCGTATATCCGCAAAGGCTTGCAGCGCGCGGGGTTTACCGGCGGATGGCTGAGCGACCAAAACCAGGCGTCGAATATCCCGCGTCATCGCACGGACGAGAGGGCGCTGGCCGTGGCGCAATGAGGATTGCTTGTGCGATCTTTGCACTGGCGGGTTGCGTGCTGCTCGCCGCATGCGCGCAATCCGATGATCGCATCCTGCAATTCTGGACCATCGGCCGCGAAGGCGAGGCGGTACAGAAGCTATTGCCGGAATTCCAGCGTGAGCATCCGGATATCCGCATCGATGTGCAGCAGATTCCGCTGACCGCCGCGCACCAGAAATTGCTGACTGCATACGCCGGCGGCTCGCAGCCGGATCTGGTGCAGATCGGCAACACCTGGGTTCCGGAATTTGCCGCTTTGCATGCATTGGAGCCGCTGGATGCAAGCGTGGCGCGGTCGCGCGATATCGACAAGAACGATTACTTCCCCACGGTGTGGGCCACCAATCGCATCGACGGCGTGCTGTACGGCATTCCGTGGTACGTCGATACGCGGCTGCTGTTCTATCGCGTCGACTTGTTGCGCGAAGCGGGATACGACGCGCCGCCGCGCGATTGGTTGGAATGGCAGGCGCAGATGGATGCGATCCGCGCGAAAAGCGGCGACAAACGCTGGGGCGCGCTGCTGCCCACCAACGAATACGATCAGTTGCTCGCGCTGGCGTTGCAGGAACACGTGCCGCTGCTGCGCGACGGCGGCCGCTACGGCAATTTCGAAAGCGCGGAATTCAAGCGCGCGCTGTTGTTTTACGTCGGACTATTCAAGCGCGGAGACGTGCCGTCTTACACCAACGTCCAGGTCAGCAATCCCTGGGAGGAATTCGGCCGCGGCGCATTCGTGTTCTATCTGTCCGGTCCCTGGAACATCGGAGAATTCCGCAAGCGCTTGCCGGCATCGCAACAGAATGACTGGTCCACCGCACCGCTGCCGGGTCCGGCTGGACCGGGCGATTCGGTGGCCTACGGTTCCAGCCTGGTGATTCCGCGCGCGTCGCAACACAAACAAGCGGCTTGGGTGTTGATCGAATATCTCTCGCGTCCATCCGTGCAGCAACGCTTCTACGAATTGCTGGGCGATCTGCCGCCGCGGCGTTCGGCATGGGAAAGCACGGCGCTGAAAAACGATCCGAGATTGCACGCATTCCGCGAACAACTGGAACGGCTTGCGCCTGCGCCGCAGGTTCCCGAATGGGAGCAGATCGTCAACATGATGCAGGAGACCGCCGCGCGCGTGATTGCCGGACAGTTGACGATCGATCAGGCCACCGCGGAAATGGATGCGCAGGCGGACGCGATTTTGTCGAAACGGCGCTGGGTGCTGGATAGGCAAAAGGAGCGCGCGCGGTAATCTAATTTGCAGAGCGCTCACGCCGATGTTTCCATTTGCACACCTGTTTCCCCCTCACCCGCCAAGCGCTGCGCGCTTGTCTCCCTCTCCCCACAGGGGAGAGGGTTGGGGTGAGGGGGTTCTTCGACGTTTGGCTTCAAACGCATCGCAATGAACCGCACCTCCACCGCCTGGCTGTTCCTTGCACCGGCACTTGTAGTGCTGGGAGTGTTCTTTCTGATTCCGGTGCTCGCCGGACTGTTGTTGAGCCTCACCGATTACGACATCTACGCGCTGGCCGACCTCCACAACCTGCGTTTCGTCGGGCTGCACAACTACTGGGAACTGCTGCACCGGCCGCTGTTCTGGGCGGCCTTAGGCCACACGTTGTATTTCGTGATCGTCGGGGTACCGCTGTCGATCGGGGTTTCGCTGGGCGCGGCGCTATTGCTGAATTCGCCGCTGGCGAAAGCGCGTGCATTTTTCAGAACGGCATTGTTCGCGCCCGTGGTGACAACCGTTGTCGCAGTGGCGGTGATCTGGCGGTATCTCTTCAATCCGAAATACGGCGTGGTGAATTTCGTACTGGCGCACCTCGGCGTGCAGCCGGTCGACTGGCTGGGCGATCCGCACTGGGCGATGCCGATGATCATCCTGTTCGCGGTGTGGAAGAACTTCGGCTACAACATGATCATCCTCCTCGCGGGTTTGCAGGCGATCCCGGCCGAACTGTACGAAGCCGCGCGAATCGACGGCGCACCTGCGTGGCGTCAGTTTCGCCACATCACGTTGCCTTCGCTGACACCGATCCTGCTGATGGTGGGCATCCTCACCGTCGCCGGCTACTTCCAGTTGTTCGCCGAGCCTTACGTGATCACCGAAGGCGGCCCGCTGCAGAGCACGGTCAGCGTGCTGTACCTGATGTACGACGAAGGGTTCAAGTACTGGAACATGGGTACCGCGTCGGCCGTGGCGTTCCTGCTGTTCGTGATCATGTTCGGCGTGACCGCGTTGATGTGGCGCGCTGGCGAAATGCGGGAGAGCCTCGCGTGAGCGCGCGCGCTTCGAGTCTGTCGATCAACGGCGCGCTGCTGATCGGCGCTGCGGTCACGCTGTTTCCGCTCGCGTGGATGTTGTCGGTGTCCTTCATGCAGCCGGGCGCGGCGAGTTCGTTGCCGCCTCCGATGTGGCCGGAGCAACCGACCTTCCACAATTACCGCGAACTGTTCGAGCACGCCGGCATGGGACGGTATTTCGCCAACAGCGTGTTCATCTCGACGGCGATCACGTTGCTGTCGCTGGTGTGCAACACGCTGGCGGGTTACGCCTTCGCCAAATTGCGCTTCGCCGGGCGCGAGAAACTTTTCGCCGTGCTGTTCGGCGGCTTGGTGATCCCGGCGCAAGTCGCGATGTTGCCGTTGTTCCTGCTGCTGAAGTACGTGGGACTGGTGAACACCTACGCCGGCGTGATCCTGCCCAGCACCGCGACCGTTTTCGGCATCGTCGGGATTTTCCTGGTGCGCCAGTACGCGCGCGGCATTCCGGATGATCTGCTGGAAGCGGCGCGCGTGGACGGCGCGGGCGAGCTGCGCATCTTCGTGCAGATCGTGCTCCCGCTGCTGAAACCGATCCTGGTGACGCTGGCGGTGCTGACCTTCCTCACCGCGTGGAACGATTTCATGTGGCCATTAATCGTGTTGACCGGCCAGCAGCATTACACGCTGCCGGTCGGTCTCGCGTCGCTGTCGCGCGAACATGTGCAGGATTTCGAATTGATGATGGCCGGCGCGGTGACCACGGTCTTGCCGGTGCTGATTCTGTTCCTCGCCTTGCAGCGCTACTACATCCGCGGCTTGTTGCTGGGAAGCGTTAAGGGGTGAGCCAGCGCGTTTAGCCGATGCCTTGAATGGCATCGGCTGCGCTGGCGAACGCCCGAAGCAGGATGCTGAGGGCCGGGTTGCTTGGCGAGCGCGGGACGCGCGAGCTTAGCAACGGCGGCTTACAATCCGCGGAAAATGTCTGATGCGCGAACTCACCCTTCCCGGTTCGCCCTGGAGTTACAGGCTCGAGCTGTTTCCAGCGCCGCGCCTTGCGTGGCGATCACTTTCGAATAGAACCGAGCGCTGGCCTTGGGCATACGCTTCTGGTTCGCGTAATCCACGTGCACGATGCCGAAGCGCTTGGAATAGCCGTGCGCCCATTCGAAGTTGTCCAGCAGCGACCATACGAAATAGCCGCGCAGGTCCACGCCGCGTTCCAGCGCTGCATGTGCGGCGCGCAAGTGATCGCGCAAATAGCCAACGCGCAGCGAATCGTCGATGCCGCCATCCGGTGCGATCGGAGGATCATAGAACGCCGCACCGTTTTCGGTAATGTAGACCGGCGGATTGCCGTAGCGCTCGGCGATCCACTCGAGCGCATCGGTCATCCCAGGCGGATAAACCTCCCAATGCGTTTCCGTGTGCGTGGCGCGCGGTTGCGGCACGTGTGAAGCGCGCACCGGCCATGCGTGCGGATCCTGTTTCATCACGCCGCGCGTGTAGTAGTTCACGCCGAGGAAATCGATGCTCTGGTTGATCGTTTCGAAGTCTTCCGGCGGCCACCGTGGCCAGGCTTCACCGAAAATCTCCGCCATTTCTTCCGGATAGCGGCCGAGAAAAACCGGATCGAGGAATTGCCGGTTCATGTAGGCATCGGCACGAGTCGTGGCCGCGATATCTTCTTCGCTGCCGGACGCTGGGTATTTCGGTTCGAGGTTCACCACGACACCGATTTCATGCCTGCCTTCGGCGCGATACGCCTGCACCGCGGCGCCGTGCGCGCGCAGCAGGTTGTGCGTGACGATCGGCGGTTCATACAGGCTGCGATGACCGGGTGCCAGCACGCCGTGCAGATAGCCCGCATCGGTCACCACCCACGGTTCGTTCAATGTGGTCCACAAGCGCACGCGATCGTCCAGCTTGCGGAACAGCACCTGTGCATAGTCGGCGAACCAGTGCGCGAGGTCGGGATTCAACCAGCCGCCGCGATCGTCCAGCGCAGCCGGCAGATCCCAGTGATACAACGTGATCATCGGCGCGATGCCGTGTTCCAGCAGCGCATCGACCAGGCGATCGTAGAACGCTATGCCTTGCGGATTGACCGCGCCGAAGCCTTGCGGCAGCACACGGCTCCAGGAAATCGAAAAGCGGTACGCGTTCATTCCCAGCGCGCGCATCAGCGCGACATCTTCGCGCCAGCGGTGGTAATGGTCGCAGGCGACGTCGCCGGTATCGCCGTCGTGCACGCGGCCGGGCGTATGCGCGAAACGGTGCCAATTGCTGATCCCCGCTCCGTCGGCCATCGGCGAGCCTTCGATCTGGTAAGCCGAAGTCGCGCTGCCCCACAGGAACGAATCGGGAAACACGAAACGCGACGGTTTCGCGGAGTCGGTCATGTCTCGCTGCTCCCCGTGTAAACGTTTACATCGGCATGATAACGTGCGCACGGCACCGCGGGCGAGCCGCGCAGACCGCGAAGATGAGCACCGTCCGCCTCGACAACGTGCGCAAGACGTACGACCACGGCAAAGTTGCCGTGGCCGGTGCGACATTCGAGGTCGCCGACGGCGAGCTGCTGGTGCTGGTCGGACCTTCCGGCTGCGGCAAGACCACGCTGCTGCGCATGATTGCCGGGCTGGAAACGGCAAGCGCCGGCACGATCGCGATCGACGGCCGCGTGGTCAACGACATTGCGCCGCGCGAACGCGACATCGCGATGGTGTTCCAGAACTACGCGCTGTATCCGCACATGAGCGTGGCGGAGAACCTGGCGTTCGGTTTGAAACTGCGCGGTGAAGCGCGCGCGGAAATTGCGCGGCGCGTAAATGCCGCAGCGGAAATGTTGGGGTTGAAGGAAATGCTGCAGCGCCGGCCTGGTCAACTATCCGGCGGGCAGCGTCAGCGCGTGGCGCTGGGACGCGCGCTGGTACGCGAACCGAAAGTCTTTCTGCTGGACGAACCGCTGTCGAATCTCGACGCGAAGCTGCGATTGTCGATGCGCGTGGAAATCGCACGGCTGCATCGGCGCCTCGGCGCCACGATGATCTACGTTACGCACGATCAGATCGAGGCGATGACGCTGGGCCAGCGCATCGTGGTGTTGAACGACGGCGAGATCCAGCAGATCGACACGCCGATGCGGCTGTACGAACGACCCGTCAATATTTTCGTCGCGGGATTTATCGGCAGCCCCGCGATGAATTTCCTGCACGGAACTTTGCAAACGGTCGGCGCGCAAGCGCGACTCGACATCGATGGCGACACGGTTCTGCCAGTGGGTGACTTGCAGCGCGTCCGGCCGGAGCTTTCGAACTACATCAACAAGCAGATCGTGCTGGGCCTGCGTCCCGAGCATCTGCATCTCGCTGACGCCGCTAGTCCGAACGAACCGCTGTTGCGCGCGCGACTGGAAGTCGTCGAGCCGGTCGGCAATGAAGTGTTCCTCAATCTGCGTTTCGGCACGAACGACATCGTCGCGCGCGTGCCACCGCAATCGTTTCCCCCGCACGGTGCGCACGTCGCACTGTCGTTCTACCCGCAGGATCTGCACGCGTTCGATCCGCAAACACGACAGCGCGTTTCAGGAACGTGAATCGCTCCTAATCCTGATCGATGCTGTACGACTTCATGAACGCGATGAACTGCGCCTGAGTTCGGCACTTACGAAAACGCAACGATCGGGTTTAACGGTTGTCTTACTTCTGCGCGCAACAAACAGCGCGTGCGCTCACGAATGAAGATGCTCGTGCGCGCAACACGCACCACACGCAGGAGAAAGATAATGCGCAAGACCCTCACCGCCCTTTGCATCGCCGCGGCTATCGCGGCGGCGCCTGCCTTTGCGCAGGATAACGGCAACCTCAACAACGGCACCGGACAGTTTTTCATCGACGGCAACGTGGGCCACAGCAACGTGATCAATGGCCCCAACAGCGGCAGCGATACCGGTTATGCGGTGAATGGCGGCTACCGCTGGTCGCTTTCGCCCAACTTCGCCCTGGGCGCGGAGGTCGGCTACAACGATCTCGGCAACGTGCAGATCAAGAACGTGTTCAACAGCCAGCCGGTGGTGTCGAAGAACAAATCGTCCCTGCACGGCTGGACCGCGGGCGTGAACGGACGTTACGACCTCAATCCGAACTGGTATGTGTCCGGTCACGGCGGACTGTACGCGTGGAAGGGCGAGGGCCTTTCGAACGATCCGTTCCCGATCGACGAGCACCACAGCGACAACGGCTACTACGCGGGCGTGGGCTTCGGCTACGACTTCAACCGCAATTTCGGGCTGGGTCTGGGCTACGACTACTACCACGCCGACAAGAGCGATTTGAACTTGTCGACCAATTTGGTGTCTGTAAATGCGGAGTACCGGTTCTAGTCTCCCCCGGTACAACTCCAACGTCGCGGGCGCTCTCGGCAGAGCGCCCGCTTTTTTTCAGAACGCCGAAACGTCGAACGGATCGTTCTGCGGCAGGTCGCTGCCGGAGGCTCCTTCGGCCAGGCGGATCTTCAGCGCCAGGCCGTCGCGCGAATCGGCTTTCGACAGCGCTTCTTCCAATTCGATGATGCCGTCCTTGTAGAGCTTGAACAGCGACTGGTCGAAGGTCTGCATGCCTTCCTGCAGGCTGCGCTCCATCGCTTCCTTGATCTGGTGCACCTCGCCGCGCCGCAGAAGATCGCGGATGTGCGGCGTGTTGATCAACACTTCCACCGCCGGACGGCGGCGGCCGTCCTTGCCGACCACCAGACGCTGCGAAATGATCGCCTTCAGATTCAAGGCGAGATTCATCAGGATGTTCTTGTGCGCGGCTTCGGGGAAGAAATTGAGGATGCGCTCGATGGTCTGGTCGGCGTTGTTGGAATGCAGCGTCGCAAGGCAGATGTGGCCGGTCTCGGAGAAACTGATCGCCGCGTCCATCGTTTCGGTGTCGCGGATTTCTCCGATCAGGATCACGTCCGGGGCTTCGCGCATCGCGTTCTTCAGCGCTTCGTGGAAGCCGTGCGTGTCCATGCCGACTTCGCGCTGGTTCACCAGCGATTTCTTATGCCGGTGCAGGTATTCGATTGGGTCTTCGATCGTGAGGATGTGGCCCGAGGTGTTGCTGTTTCGATAGTCGATCATCGACGCCAGCGTGGTCGATTTGCCGGAGCCGGTGGACCCGACGACGAGGATCAGCCCGCGCGGCTCCATGATCAGTTGTTTGTAGATCGTCGGCAGCAGCAATTGTTCGATCGTCGGGATCTCGCTCTTGATCGAGCGGATCACCAGGCCGACTTCGCCGCGCTGCTTGAACACGTTGACGCGAAAGCGGCCGACATCTTTCACCGCGATCGCCATGTTCAATTCCAGATCGCGCTCGAACTGCGGCACCTGGCCTTCGTCCATCAGCGAATACGCGATCTTCTTGGCCATGCCGGAGGGCAGGCCGGTGTTGCCGAGCGGATAAAGCTTGCCCTCGACCTTGATGTGCACCGGCGCGCCGGTGGACAGGAACATGTCCGAGGCGCCCTTGTCCATCATGAGTTTCAGGAAATACCCGATGTCCATGGCAGTACCATTGCGAATGGTGGACAGCAAGGAAGCAAAAGCGGGGCCAGCAATGCTCGCGTTGCAATGCCGCCACCCGCGCCCGACAATAGGTTCGTGCTCCCCAACGGCAACCTTATGGCACGCTCC
>DATFCO010000226.1:0-4379 GCA_035253005.1 Rhodanobacteraceae bacterium | reverse complement strand
GCGTGTTGCAGGTCGGCAAACGGAACTTCGCCCGCGTGCGGTTGTGCGTCGGTGAATAACCGGGCACGGGCGCGAAAGAACTCGCGCCCGTGCCCGCAGTTCCTTGGGGAGCAACCATCAATTCGAATCGACCGTGATGCGCGTGGCCGCGATGTCGCCTTGTACATGTCCGAGCAGGGTGACGCCGTCCGGTGCGTATTGATCGATCGAGAAGGTACCGGTGTACGAGTTGTTGTCGTTCGCCAGGTCGATGCTTTCGCGGAATTTGGCGGGTCCGATGAAAACCTGGCCGGTCGGATCCCACGCGAGCGCATAGTGGTTCAGCGAGTAGTTGTGCGGACCTGTCCTCTCCCACACGCCCATGCAGAAGTTTCCGGATGCGGAATTCCTGCTCGAATTCATCAGCTCGGTGCCGTCCGCATGCCAGGTGACATAGGGCTGGTCGATGACGGTGCCGTCGGGCGGGCCCGGAGGCGGGTTGCCTTCGGCGGTGAACGTGGCCTGGTACAGCCCGGTGAGGGGAAACAGGCGTTGCAAGGGATTGCCATACGCTGAAACCTGCTTGGCGCCCGCGGCCTTGGGGAGCGCCAGAGGGAGGTTGCCGCTGGGGCGATACATCGGCATGGACCAGTGGCCGGCGGCGTTGAAATGCATATCCAAGCCGCAGGCTTGCGCCTTGTGGCTGATCGCGACGGTGGACAGGCCGATCAGGGCCAGTCCGATGGCTGCTTGCAGACGGATGTTCATTGCGGTCTCCTGGAAGTTTGTCGGGCGGATCGGCACGCGCCGTCCGTCGGCGTATAAACTGCGCCGGTGGGGATATCCGAGTCATGATGGATAGATAGGGAAATTGCGAGAGAACGCGGCGTTCGAGGGGGCGCCGGCGTTTGCTGGACAGGATCATCATGGGGACGCTCAAGGGGCCGGTGAATCCGGTGGAGCCGGGCACGTTCGCCTTCGCGGACGTGGTCGTCGACGCGGGCGCGCACCGGCTGCTGCGCGACGGCATCGAAATCCCGGTCGAGCCGAAGGCCTTTTCGGTTCTGCTGCAATTTCTGGCGCACCCGAACGAATTGCTCGGCCGCGACCACTTGCTGGACCTGGTCTGGGGCCACAGCTACGTCACGCCGGCCACACTGAGCCGCCTCGTCGCGCAATTGCGCAAGGCGCTGGCCGACGACAGCGAAAACCCGCGCTTCATCCAGACCGTGCACGGACTGGGCTATCGTTTCGTCGCGCCGCTGCAACACAGCGCGCCGGAAGTTTCGCAGACCTTGCGGTTCGCGCCGCCCGCGCGGGCACGGATACCCGAGCGCACCGCTCCGCTTATTGGGCGCGATCACGACATCGCCGAACTGCGGCGCCTTTTGCGCGAAAACCGCCTGGTGACGGTCACCGGTCCGGGCGGTGTCGGCAAGACCCAGGCCGCTCTGGAAGTCGCACGACAGGCCGCAGCGGTTTTCCCGGACGGCGTGTGGTTGTTCGACTGCACGACGCACACCGAGGGCGATGCGCTGGTTCGGGGGCTCGCGGGAATGTTCGACGTCCACGCCACGACGGACGCGGGCCAGCTGATGGCACGACTGTGCGAGCTGCTGCAGACGCGGCGCGTCCTGCTGGTGTTCGACAATTGCGAACGCATTGCCGAGCCGTTGGGCAAGGCACTGGTGCACCTGCTGTCGGCCTGCGCGGACTTGCGCATCCTCGTGACAAGCCAGCAGCGCCTGAACTGTGCGGGAGAAGTGTTGCATGGATTGCCGCCTTTGCAGATGCCGCCTCCGGGTGAATGGGCGGCGGACGAGCAGATCGCTTCCTTGTCATCGATCCCCGCGGTGCAATTGCTGCTGCTGCGGTCCCAAGCCTGTGCATCCGGATTCGCGCTGACACGCGACAACGCAGCCACGGTGGCCGAGATCTGCCGCCGTGTTGCGGGATTGCCGCTGGCCCTCGAATTGGCCGCAGCACGGCTGCGCCTGCTCAGTCCGGAACAATTGCTGGCGCGCATGGATGCGCGGTTGCTCAACCTGGCCGAATCCAATCCAGGCCGTCCCGCGCGCCACCAGACGCTGCGCTCGTTGATCGAGTGGAGCTTCGCGCTGCTCTCGGAGCGAGAGCAATCGATGCTGTGTGGGTTGAGTGTGTTCGCCGGAGCCTGCAATCTCGGCGGCGCGACGGCGATGGGCGCTGCGCTGGGGCTCGAAGATTCGCAAACCCTGGAGTTGCTGGCCGGCTTGATAGACAAATCGTTGCTGAGCGTGGATGGGGCGACCAATCCGCCCAGCTATCGCCTGCTGGACAGCGTACGACTGTTCGCGCAGGAGCGGCTGGCCGCCGGCGGCAGCGAGGTATGCATGCGCCGCGCGCATTTGGCGCATTTCGTGGACTTCACCGAGCACGCCAATTCGGAATTGCTCGGCGACCGTCAGGGCGTCTGGCACGACCGCATCAGGCACGAATGGACGAATTTGCAGGCGGCGTTCGAGTTCGCAATGGCGCAATCCGATCTGGCGAGCGCACTCGCGCTGCCGGGCAACCTGTGCTGGTACCTCCGCGGCAGCAACGGATACCTGCAATCGTCGCAATGGCTGGAGCGTGCTTTGCAGGTCGATCATCCGGCCACGTTGCACCGAGCGCGGGCGCTGGTCGCCAGCGGGATGCTGCTGCATCATTTATCGGATCACGAGCGCGCCGCGATGCGCTTGCGCGAAGGAATCGCGCTGGCTTCGGATTTCGGAGACACGTTCCTGGAAGGGGCCGCCTACGCGATCCTTGCTTTCGAACTTGCCGCGTGCGGGGATTTTGCCGGCGCCGAAAGTTGCGTGGTGGCGGCACTGGCCATCGCGTCCGCTGACGGCAATACCTGGGTGCGGTCGAATGCATTGCTCAGCCGCGGCATCGCCCACTCCTTGAATGATCGCCACCGCGAGGCGGAAGCGAGCATGAGCGAAGCCGTGGAATGCCTCCCCGCGCAAGGCGATTACTTCCAGCAGTGCTATTCCCTGATCAATCGCGCCCTGCAGCGCTTCTATCTCGGTGATTTGCCCGGCGCTGCGCAAGACTGGTTGGTCGATCTGGATGTTTTCTTTACGCGGTTTCAGCACTGGCGTGGTGCTGCGGGGTGCGTGGAAGGCACGGCGTATCTGGCCGCCGAACTCGGTCGGTTCGAGGATGCCGCGCGCTTTCTGGCCGCTGCCGCGCGCGTGCGCAACTGGACCGGCGTGCCGCTGCTGCCGCAATGGCGGAAGGCGCAAAAGATCGCCGAACGCAAGGCCCAGGAAGCGCTGGGATCCGAATTCAAACGCGCACAGCAGGCAGGCGCCTCGGCACGCTTCGAAGATGTCGTGACGGAGGCGCGCGCACTACTGACGGAAATCTCCGCGGCTCAAGGTGCGCGCACGGGCGCCAGCCATCCGTCCGGATCGTAGTGCGTGCGCAACGCCATCAATCTTGAGTGCGCGGCGGAGTCGTGCGCGCGCCGTTCCAGATCGGATGATTCGCCCGCGAAGTTCGGCTGGACGCCCGCACGCGCGAAGGGCGCGAGCGCCGCGCGCAGCGCATGCGTCCAGTCGCGGATCGCGACAAACCGCTCCGCGGCGGCGGTGTGGCCGATGACGTTGATGAAGAATGGCGCGTCCCGGTGGGTGAAAGCCGTGGCGTGGTTCGGAACCTTCGCGACCGCGCCACCGAGATGGTGCACGTGCACTTCGCACAACGGATCGGGTGAAGCCGCGGCAAGAGGAACCAGTACCTCGATCATCGCATCGTCGAACGCGTCGAATTGCGAAGTCGTCCAGTAGTAGCGGTCGCCGGCGTGAGCGTGCGAGTCAAAGGTCTGCTGCCAGGCGGCATAGGGCATGACGCCGCCCACGCGGCCGAGCGGCTGGCCGAATCCCGTGAGCGGTGAAAGAACTTGTTCGCCGCGCGCGGGATCGCCGCTCCAGCACCAGGCGAGCGCGACGATCGGCGTACCGTGCACGTGTGCAGGCAGGAACGGAGCGGGCGGCGCGGTCAGGAATACCAGCATCAGAGTGCATTCGTCCGGCGCATCTGCCGCGAACGCGCGGAAGGCCTTCAACAACGCGGGCGCCGCGGTGGTCGGATGAAACACCGCTCCCGCCAAAACGCTGCCGACTTCATGCAGACGGAATGCAAAACGCGTCACCACACCTAAGCCGCCCGCCCCGCCGCGCAAACCCCAGAACAGATCGGCGTGTTGCCTTTCATTTGCCACGATGGACCGGCCGTCAGCCAGCACCACATCGGCCTCGAGCAGGTTGTCGATGGCCAAACCTGTGCGCCGCATCAGCCAGCCCACGCCGCCGCCCAGCGTATAACCGCCCACGCCCGTGGTCGAAACGAAGCCCCCGGTGGTCGCCAAC
>DATFCO010000225.1:0-6853 GCA_035253005.1 Rhodanobacteraceae bacterium | reverse complement strand
AGGCCGGGTGAGGGGCACGTCCGGTTAATCCGCGTGAGAGAACCCGCGCAGCACCCGGACCTCGCAACCATCCGACTCGGCCAGCGCCAGCAATCGGCCATCCGCTGCATGAACCTTGTAACGCCCAGCCACGGCGGGAGTAGCTATCCGCCGGCCGTGAGCCAGTGCATTCGCATCGTGCGGACTCACTGGAAGGATCGGCCAATCCACCAGACCCGCTTCGAGCGGGAGCAGGCAATCGTCCAAGGCAGCGAAACCCGATTTGCCCCCGATCGACTCGAGCTGTTCCAGGGTGAAGATCAGCGGTGTCTTGAACGGCTCGACCCACAGCCGCCGCAGCGCGGTCAGATGCGCGCCGCAGCCCAGCGCCTCTCCGACATCGCGCGCGAGACTTCTGATGTAAGTGCCTGATCCGCATTCGACGTGCAGGCGCAGGCGATCGTTGCCCAGCCGTTCGATCAAGTCGAAACGACGGATCTCCACCTCGCGCGGCGGCGGCGACACTTCTTCGCCACGGCGCGCGCGTTTGTACAGCGCCACACCTTGCTGTTTCAGTGCGGAATACACCGGCGGGATCTGCGTGATACGACCCGTGAGTTTCGCGAGTTGCTCGTGAATCGTTTCGTCATCCAGCTGCGGCACGGAGTGTTCGGCAATCACCGCGCCTTCGGAGTCGTCGGTTTCCGTGGTGACACCCAGCTTGCACTCTGCTTCATATGCCTTGCGCGAACCGAGCAGGTAGCCAGCGATCTTGGTCGCCTCCCCGAAGCAGATCGGCAACAAACCGGTCGCCAACGGGTCGAGGCTGCCGGTGTGCCCGGCTTTATTTGCCCCGAACAATCGCTTCGCGATTTGCAAGGCGCGGTTTGAACTGATGCCCTGCTGCTTGTCCAAGAGCAGGATGCCATCGACCTTTCGCCGTGTCTCGATGCGCGATGTGTTCAATGCGAACCGCCGAAGATCAACGGCGCGCGAACCACTCTTCGCGCGACTGGCCCCACATGTCCGTCGCCAGTTCCTCGTAAGGCGACGGCATGCGGACGGGGCCGAGATTGCGCGAACCGAGGCGCTGCGCCAACTTTTGCGACGGCACGTTCGCAGGATCGATGCAGTGGATCACGTCCGTCCACTCCAGCGTATGGAATGCCCAATCGATCGCCGCTTCCGCCGCTTCGGTCGCGTAGCCGCGTCCCCACGCATCCGGGTGGAACGACCAGCCGACCTCGTTACCCGGCCAACCCTCCGGCTTCCATGGACCGAGCTGGCCCAGCCAGCGGCCGCTCGCCTTGTCGATCACCGAAAACATCGCGAAGCCCTGCACCATCCATGCGCCGGGCATCTGCAGGAAGCGGCGCCAGGCGGCCGCGCGCGGAAGTTGCCCGCCGATGTAGCGGGCTGCGTGTTCGTCCGCCAGCAACTCCGCATAGCGATCGAAATCTTCCGCTTGAGGAACGCGCAGGATCAGCCTTGCGGTTTCCAGCACGGGACCGAGATCGGCTGCAGTTCGAAACGCACCCATGCTTATCGCGTTGCGGGCCGGTAGCTGCAACTGGATTCGATCTTGGCGATATCGGGAATGTTCGGGCTGCTGCACGCGAACTCCACGGTGTTCCCGCCTTTGGGACCTTGGACGATTCGCGGTACGAACTGCACCAAGCCGTGATCGGTACCGGTGACCGGCGCCAGGTAAACGTTGACCACGCCATTACGAACGATGATGCTGCTGATCTCCGTAGTGGTCATGGTGTTGGGCGCGCCCAGGTTCGCGGCGGCATTGTCGGCCGGCGGCTTGCCGCGATTCTTGCGTATCGCGTTGCGCACCGACATCTTGCTGCTCGCCACGAGCAGCGAGTCCAGCGCCAGATGCACGGCGTCGGGATTGATCGCGGCGAAGGCGGTGCCAGCGATCATCGTGGTGGCGGCGAGCGCCAGTGCGGTCCGAATCAGGCGTTTCATTTGGATCTCCATGCGAGAACCGGATGGAATTTTGCGCGGCACGGCTGCATTTTTTTGCGTTCGTCCCTGAACGCAAGGATCAAAAAGCGGACATCCCTGTCCGCACTTTCAAATTGATGATCAGAATGCGTTGATGCCGGTCACTTCGCGGCCGACCACCAGTTGATGCACGGTTTCCGTGCCCTCGTAGGTGATCACCGATTCCAGATTCAACGCGTGACGGATCGGGCAGTGCTCGGTGGTGATGCCGGCGCCGCCCAAGATGTCGCGCGCCTCGCGCGCGATGTCCAGCGCCATCCGCACGTTGTTCCATTTGGCCAGCGACACCTGCGTCGGATGCAACTTGCCGGTGTCCTTCAGTCGTCCGAGTTGCAGCGACAGCAGTTGCGCGCAGGTGATGCGCCGCGCCATGCCGGCCAGTTTCAACTGCACCGCCTGCGTGCCCGCCACTGGCTTGCCGAACAGGATTCTTTCCTTCGAATACTCCAGCGCTTCCTTGAAGCATGCGATCGCGGCGCCGATCGGGCCCCAGGTGATGCCGTAGCGCGCCTGGTTGAGGCACGACAGCGGGCCCTTCAGCCCCTTGACGTTCGGCAGGCGATTCGCTTCCGGCACGCGCACGTTGTCGAAGAACAAAGCGGATGTGACCGAAGCGCGCAGGCTCATCTTGTGCTTGATTTCCTGCGCGGAAAAACCGGGCATGTCTTTCTCGATGAGGAATCCGTTGATGCCGTCGTCGGTTTGCGCCCACACGATCGCGACGTCGGCGAGATTGCCGTTGGTGATCCACATCTTGCCGCCGTTGATCAGCCAGTCGCCGCCGTCCTTCTTCGCGTTGGTTTTCATGTTGGCGGGATCGGACCCGCCCTGCGGTTCGGTCAGGCCGAAACAGCCGATCGCTTCGCCGCGCGCCATCGGCGGCAACCAGCGTTGTTTTTGTTCGTCCGTCCCGAACGCAAAAATCGGATACATGCACAACGACGTTTGCACGGACACGAAACTGCGGATGCCCGAATCGCCGCGCTCCAGTTCCTGACAGATCAGGCCGTAACTGACGCCGTTCATGCCGGCGCAACCGTATTCTTCCGGGAAATAGCTGCCGAGCAGGCCGAGGTGCGCCAGTTCGCCGATCAGTTCCTTCGGGAATACCGCCTTGTCGAAGCACTCGCCGATGATCGGCAGCACCTTCTCATCGACGAAACGCGCGACGGTGTCCTGCACCATGCGCTCCTCGTCGCTGAGCAGCGAACGCACGTCATAGAGATCGAACGGATCGAGAGCGGCGGCCATGGGTTCCCTGTCGGGCGAGGCGAAGCCGCACATTGTAGCTGCTCTATGGCTTCAGGTTGGCTACGCCATGCGGGACATGTCCCGTCGCGACATGCTTGCGCGCGGATTCGACGTTGATGCGCGAATCGTCGAAGAAGATATCGGCGCCGAACGCCTCCAGGAACGGGCCCTTGGCGCGGCCGCCGAGGAACAAAGCTTCGTCAATACGCACGCCCCATTGGCGCAGCGTCAGGATGACGCGCTTGTGCGCGGGCGCCGAGCGCGCGGTGACCAGCGCGGTGCGGATCGGCGAATCCTCGGCGGGAAACGCCGCCTGCAAGCGGTGCAGCGCGGCGAGAAAGCCGCGGAACGGACCTCCCGAGAGCGGTTCATTCCAGCGTTCCGATTCGTTGCGGTAGAACGCGTCCACGCCCTGCTCCTGCGACACGCGTTCGGACTCGTCGCCGAACACCACAGCATCGCCGTCGAAGGCGATGCGCAACTGCTGCGGATGCACCGTGCCCGCTTGCGAGGGCAGGATGGTCGCCGCGGCAACGCCCGCCTTCAACGCGCGCGCGACGTTTTCCGCATTGGCGGAGAGAAACAGATCCACGCGGAACGGCGCGATGTATTGCGAAGTCGGTTCGCCGGAGGTGAACGCCGCGCGCGTGATCGCCAGGCCGTGGTGCTGGATCGAATTGAAGATGCGCAAGCCAGTGTCGCCGGAATTGCGCGAAAGCAGCACCACTTCCACGCGCGGTACAGCGGGCGCCGCTTCGTTGAGCGCCAGCAGCTTGCGCACCAGCGGAAACGCGACGCCGGGTTCGAGAATGTCGTTTTCGTGCGCGATCTGATAGGCGCGATAGGCCTCCAGGCCTTCGCGTTCGTACAACTCGTGCGATTCGGACAGATCGAACAGCGCGCGAGAGGAAATCGCGACGACCAGACGTTCGTCGCGCACCGATGCTTCGCTATGCGCGTTGTCACTCATGCGGAGTATCGGATCAACGCAATCCCGTTTCGTTACGTGCGATCACGAGGCGTTGAATCTCCGACGTGCCTTCGTAGATCTCGGTGATCTTGGCATCGCGAAAATAGCGCTCCAGCGGCATTTCCTTCGAATAACCCATGCCCGCGTGCACCTGCACGGCTTGATGAGTGATCCACATCGCGGCTTCCGATGCCGTGAGTTTGGCGACCGCAGCTTCCGTGGAAAAACGCCCGCCGGTTTTCGCGGCTTCCTGTTTTGTCCACGCGGCGCGCAACGTCAAGAACAACGCCGCATCCAGCTTGCATTTCATGTCCGCGATTTTCTGCTGGATCATCTGGAACGAACCGATCGCCTGCCCGAATGCTTTGCGCTCGCGTGCATATTCCAGCGTGGCTTCATAGGCCGCACGCGCCAGACCGACCGCCTGCGAGGCGATGCCGATGCGGCCGGCATCGAGCACGCCCATCGCGATCTTGAAGCCGTGGCCCTCCTCACCGATCACCTCGTCCGGCGCGGCGTGGTAGTCGGCGAACTCGATCTCGCAGGTGGCCGAGGCGCGGATGCCGAGCTTGGGTTCGGTCTTGCCGCGATGAAAACCTTCGCGCGCGGTATCGATCATGAAAGCCGTGATGCCCCGCGCGTGCTTGTCCGGATCGGTCATCGCGAACAACAGAATGTATTTCGCCACCGGGCCTGACGTGATCCAGCTCTTCTTGCCGTTGATGAGGAACGAACCGTCGGTCTGCTTCACCGCGCGGCAGCGCATCGCTGTGGCATCCGAACCGGACTGCGGTTCGGTCAGCGCGAACGCGCCGATCGCTTCGCCGCTCGCGATCGGCGTGACGTACTTGTGCTTCTGTTCCTCGCTGCCGAATTTCAGCAGGCCGTTGCAGTAGAGCGTGTTGTTGACGCTCATGATGGTGGAGTGCGCACAATCGGCCGCGGCGATCTCGATCATCGCCAGCGCATAGGAAATGGAATCCAGTCCGGCCCCGCCGTATTCGGCCGGCACTTCGATGCCCATCAGGCCGAGCTTGCCCATCTCCAAGATGTTCTCCAGCGGAAACTCACCGGACTTATCGAACTCCGCCGCTACCGGTGCGATGCGCTTCTGCGCGAAGTCGCGCGCGATCGACTGGATCTGCAACTGCTCTTCGCTGAAATGGAAATCCATGCGGCGTTCTCCCGATACAGCGCCGTCGAATTCGGCAAACGCTCAATTTTAGCCTAGTTCGGAGCGGAAGCCGGGCAAGTCGTGTCAGAACGACCCCGCCACTGCGCCAGCATCCAGTCGAGCAGGCTGTGTGTTGCATATGCGCGCGGCCAGATCACGTGCGGATCGGGATCGACCGGCCCGTGCAGGTATTCGGTGTAGCACGGATGACCGCCGGCTTCGCGCAACGCGCGCACCACTGCGCGCGAACCGACCATCGCGCCGCCCGCACCGGTTTCGACGTTGGTGTCATCGTCGTCCGCGGCGTGGAACACCCACTCAGGGACTCGCGCGATCGAAGCGAGGCCCGCGCGCTCGGTCATTCCCGACATCGGCACCAGCGCGGCGAAACGATCCGGCCAGGTTTTCGCGAGGTCCCAAACTCCTGTACCACCGCTGGACAAACCGGTCAGCACCATACGATCGCGATCGACCGGCCAGTGCCGCTCGATGTCCGCAATCACCGCCATCACTTTTGCAGGGATCCAGTAATCCTGCGGGGACTGCGGCGCGGCGAACAGGATGCGTTTGTGTTGCGCGCGCGCGACGTCCAGCAACTGCATCGCGCCGTTGGCGCCGTCGGCGATCTGGTCTTCGTTGTTGTCGCCGTTCTGGCCGGAGCCGTGCAAGAACACGATCAGCGGCAGCTTTTCGTTGGCCTCGACGTGCGGCGACACATAGAGTCGATACGGATAGCCGCCTGCCGGCGCGACGCGATAAAGAAACAGTTTCGCATCGGCGTCCCAATGCGCATCGGCCAGCGCGCGCGGAATCGCGGCCATGCAAAGGCAGAAAAACAGCCAGCCCAGGACGCGCATCGCAACTTCCGTCCAAAGCACGAGCATAGCGCGGACGCCGCTGTGGCTTGCTTTATCTCTCCATCCTGATATAAAGATGTAATGGATTTGGGAGAAGCCACGTCATTGTTGCGCCTGCTCTCCGACCCGACACGGGTGCGACTGCTGGCGCTGTTGCGCCGCGAGGAACTGACCGTCGCCGAGCTGTCGTCCGTGCTTGGTCTGGCGCAGCCGCGTGTTTCCACGCATCTCGCCAAACTCAAGGAAGCGGGCCTCGTGCGCGACCGCCGCGCGGGCGTCTCGGCCTATTACCGCATCAACGATGCGGACTCCGACGGCGCGGCCGAATTGCTGCGCGCGCTGGAAGAAGGCGTCGCCGATGCGCTGCTCGCGTCCGACATGCAGCGATTGCCGAGCGTGCTGGCTCGGCGCGCGCGCGAACGAGGCTGGGCCGACAGCGTGGCCGGCGACATGGAACGCCACTATTCGCCCGGCCGAACCTGGGAGACGCTGGCGCGCACACTGCTGCAACTGCTCGAAACCGGCGACGTACTGGACATCGCTTCCGGCGACGGCGTGCTGGCCGAGCTGCTGGCGCCGCACGCGCATTCGATCGTGTGCGTGGAT
>DATFCO010000224.1:0-9271 GCA_035253005.1 Rhodanobacteraceae bacterium | reverse complement strand
TTCAACGACGCCAAGGGGTTCGGCTTCATCGCGCCCGAAGATGGCGGGGAAGACGTGTTCGTGCACTATTCGGCGATCAACGCGCAGGGCTTTCGCAGCCTGCAGCAGGGGCAGCGGGTCAGCTTCGAGATCGTGCAGGGTCCAAAGGGCGCGCAGGCATCCGCGGTGACGCCGCTCGCCTGATCGCAACGCGCATTACACGCGTGGCGCTTCCATAGGCGCGCTCCGCCCGGCATAGTTCGCCCGCGAACTCTCGCGGAGACGAATGTGGCTTGGCGCTGGCTGGATCGATTGCGCGGCGCGGACGCGCAGCGGGTGACCGAAACCGAACGTCCGGTGCTGCGCCGGCGCGTGGCGCGTGCGCTGGAATCGGCCCGTCGGCGCGATGAGCGTTGCCTGCTGCTGCGTTTGCAGATCGCCGGGCTGGAAGAAATGGACGACGAACCGTTCGTCCGGAGCGTCTGGCGGGTGGTCATCGAGCGCCTGCGGCGCGAAGTGCGCGAAGACGATCTGCTGGCGCGCAGCGCCGAGCACGAATTCACAGTGCTGGCGCAGGGCATCGACGTGTTTCCGCGCACCGCCGCGACCGCGATCGCTTCGCGCCTGACGCGCAACCTCACCAGTCCTTACGGCATTGAAGGCCGGCGCGTGGAACTGGATGTGCGCATCGGCATCGCCAGTTTTCCCGACGACGCGGTGAATGCCGAAGGCCTGCTGCTGGCCGCCAGCCACGCGCTGCACGTCGCGCGGCGCTCGTCGGAGCCGTGGCGGTTCGCCGCGCCGATGTTGAAAAGACGCGAACGCTAGGCCGGATCGCGGATCACCAGCAACCGCCGTTCGCTCATGTCCTCGATCGCGTACTGCACGCCTTCGCGGCCGAAGCCGGAAAGTTTCACGCCGCCGTAGGGCATATTGTCCACGCGGAAGCTCGGGATATCGCCGACGATTACGCCGCCTTCGATCAGCACGTCCCACGCGTGCAGCGCGTGATTCAAATCGTTGGTGAACACGCCGGCCTGCAAACCGTAGTCGGATGCATTGACCGCTTTCAGTGCTGCGTCGAAGGTGTCGAACTTTGCCAGCACGGTGACCGGTCCGAATGCCTCCATGCACGACAGCTTCGCATCATTCGGCACGTCTTCCATCACCGTCGCTTGCAGCATGTTGCCTTTGCGTTCGCCGCCGCAAAGAATTCTGGCACCGGCTTGCTTCGCTTCTTCGATCCAGCTTTCCAGGCGCTTCGCCGCGGCCTCGTCGATCATCGGCCCGAGAAAAGTTTCCGGGTCCTTCGGATCACCGGCTTTCAGTTTCTTCGTTGCATCGACAAAGCGCTGTTTCACTTCATCGTACAGCGAGGCGTGAATCAGGACCCCCTGTACTTTGATGCAGCTTTGGCCGGACTGGTAAAAGCTGCCAGAGATCAAGCGCTCGATCACGTAATCCAGCCGCTCGCGCTGATCCGCGTCGACGATGCAGGCCGCGTTGCCGCCCAGCTCCAGCACCACTTTTTTGCGGCCCGCGCGCTGTTTCAATTCCCAGCCGATCTGGCCGCCGGTGAACGACAGCAGTTTCAGCCGCTCGTCTTCCACCAACGGATCGGCATCTTCGATCCTGCACGGCAGGATCGAAAACGCGCCCGGCGGCAGTTCGGTTTCCGCCAGCACCTCGCCGATAATCAACGCTCCGATCGGCGTTTTTTCCGAAGGCTTCAGCACGAACGAACAACCGGCCGCGATCGCCGGCGCGACTTTGTGCGCGACCAGGTTCAACGGGAAATTGAACGGCGTGATGAACGAGCACGGACCGATCGGCACGCGCTTGACGAAACCGCGATAGCCTTTCGTGCGCGGCGATATTTCCAGGTTGATGACTTCTCCGTCGATGCGCACCGATTCATCGGCGGCGATGCGGAAGGTGTCGATCAGGCGCGTAACTTCGCCTTGCGAATCCTTGATCGGCTTGCCGGCTTCCACGCAAAGTGCGAAGGCGAGTTCTTCCTTGCGTTCGGACAGCCGCACGATGCAATGCTCCAGCACCGCGCGGCGTTCGTACGGCTTCATCTTCGCCATCGGTTCGGCGGCTTGCGCGGCCGCCGCGATGCCGTTTTCGATCCCGGCCGCATCCGCCAGCGCCACGCGCGTGGCGACCTTTCCGGAGTACTTGTCCAGCACAGTCAGATCGGCATTCGGCTGCTGCGGCTGGTTCGCGAGATAAAGCGGGTATCGATCCTTGAGTTTCATTTCGGCTCCTTGTGTTCGCCCGCGGTCAGCGGCAGCGTGCCATCGCGCAGCCGCGCGGCCAGCGGTGTGCCCGGCGCAACGCCGTGTGCGGAGCGCAGCACCGCGCCGTTTTCATCGAACAGGATCGCATAACCGCGTTGCAGCACTGCCAATGGACTGACCGAATTCAATGCGCGAGCCAGCGCCGACAATCTGCGCGCATCGCGGCGCGCGGCTTGCGCCCAGGCGCCCAACAGGCGCTGACGCAGGCGTTGAGCTTCGCGCGACAGCAAAGGCAATCGCCGTACGGGATAGGTCAGGCGCAGGCGTGTTTCGGTATGCAACAAGCGCGTGCGCGCCGATTGCGTTCTCGCCAGCGCGCAACGCTGCATTCGCGCGCGCAGTGCCAGCAGCCGTTCGCGGCCATGGATCAACCTTTGTTGCGGATGACGCGACGACAGCCGCGCGTACAAATGATCGAGCGCTTGCGACGATCCCCGCACGCGCCGATTCCATGCGTGCGCGATGCGCGCACGATGATGTGCCAGCGTACCGCGCAACGCGTCCGAATCCGGCAGCAGCAATTCCGCCGCGGCGGAAGGCGTGGGCGCGCGCAGGTCGGCGACGAAATCGGAAATCGAGAAATCGATTTCGTGCCCGACCGCGCTCACCACCGGCACCGTGGCCGCGGCGATCGCGCGTGCCACGCCTTCGTCGTTGAATGCGAACAGGTCTTCCAGCGAGCCGCCGCCGCGGGTCAGCAACAGCACGTCGTAACGTGCACTGTTCGATGCGGCTTTCAGCATTGCGACGATCGCGGGTGCCCCTTCACGGCCTTGTACCGGCACGGGCAGGATTTCTATTTCGCTCAAAGGGCAACGCCGGCGCGCCACACTCAGCACGTCGCGGATCGCGGCGCCCGTCGCCGAGGTGATCACGCCGATGCGGCGCGGATAGCGCGGCAGCGCGCGTTTGCGCGATGCGTCGAACAAACCTTCCGCCTGCAATTTTGCCTTCAGCAGTTCGAAAGCCCGCCGCAGCGCGCCTTCACCGGCTTCCTCCATGTGTTCGACCAGCAACTGGAACTCGCCGCGCGCTTCGTAGAGGCTGACACGCGCGCGCGCCAGCACGTGCGTTCCGTCGAACGGACGAAAACGCAGCCAGGTGCTGCGTGGTTTGAACATCGCGCAACGCACCTGCGCGGCGGAATCCTTCAGCGTGAAATACAGATGTCCCGAGGCGGGGCGCGAGACGTTGGATAGTTCGCCTTCGATCCAGATCAGCGGCAAAGCGCCTTCGATCAGATCGCGTGCGAGCCGGTTGAGCGTGGAGGGTGTGAGTACCTGACGCTTCGCGCCGTATTCGACCGCATCTTCGCTCATGACGTGGTCCTCTCGGCCGCACCGCCGGACGCGTGCCGGCGTCGCCACCGCATGCGCGCGAACCGCACGATCAATCCCACCGCGATCCACAACGACAGCGCGGCCAGCGGCCACGCGATCGCGCGCGGCCACAGCGTCGCGATCGCGGTGAAGATCAACAGCAGCACCGCGCCGCCGATCAGGGCGCCGGCGCCGTCTCCCGTCAGCACGCGATTGTTCAGCGCTGCGCCCACGGTATGCGCCAGCCGCAGCGCACCGGCGGCGCCGCGTCCGGCGCTGCCGCGAGCTCCGGGCCTGCCGCGTGGCGACTTCACGCGCGGCGGCTCACCCGGGGCACGTCGCACGCGCGAATGCGCCAGCACCATCTCGGTGGCGTTCTCCAGGTCCTGTTCGTATTGCGCAGCGAGCGCGCGAGCGAAGCCCTCGTCCTCGACTGCGACGTCGATTTCGCAATTGCCCAGCCAACTGATGAGGTTGAGATTGGTGGAACCGACGCGCGCCCAGCGTGCATCCGCCACCGCGGTCTTGGCGTGCAGCATCGAACCGTTCCACTCGAACACGCGCACGCCCGCGGCCAGCAGCGGGCGATAACCGCTGCGCGACATCGCCGCGACCGGCGGCAAGTCGGAAGATCCGGGCACCAGCAGACGCACATCCACATCATCGGCAGCGGCGTTGATCAAGGCGCGCACGTAAGGCGGCAGGCCGACGAAATAGGCGTCAGTCAGCCACAGGCGCTCGCGCGCCAGCGCCGCGACCAGTTGGTCGAGACGATACATGCCGGCGGTGCTCGGATGGCTGGCGATCACGCGCAGCGCTACTTCTCCGGCCGGTTTGATCGATGCCGAATCCACGAGCGCGTCATCCGGCAACTGCTCGCCCATGATCGACCAGGTCTTGGCGAAAGCCGCTTCCACATCGGCCACCGCCGGACCGTGCAGTGACGCGCCGGTATCGCGCCAGGGCGGAATGCGGCGCTTCGGATCGCCCAGCCACTTGCCGCTGATGCAGACACCCGAGACGAACGCGATGCGTCCGTCCACCGACAGCAATTTGCGGTGATCGCGGTTGATCCAGCCGAACGGGCTGAGCGGATCGAAGGGATTCCACACCCGCACCTCACCACCGGCTTCCAACAACGGTTTCCAGAAGTGCGCACCGGATTGGCCGAGGCAACCGAGCCAGTCGCGTGTGACGCACACGCGCACGCCGCTGCGCGCGCTCTCGACCAATGCATCCAGAAATGCATGACCGACTTCGTCGGCGCGGATGATGTAGTTCGCGAGCAGCACGTAATGTTGCGCGCCGCGGATCGCCGCGAGCCACGCATCGAAATGCGCCTGCGCGTCGATCAGCAACTCGATCGAATTGCCGCTGGACAGCGGCGCGCCGGCCGCGCGCGACAGGGCTTGCTCCGCAAGAGGACGGAAATCGGAAGTGCGGGCGACGGCAGGCATCCATGCAGTCTAGGGCCTATTCGCGCCATGCCAAGTGGCCGCGCCGTCGGCCCTTTGTCTGCAGGGCAAGGAAGAGCGAGGAAGATGTATGTCGATACTTCGCGCGACCTTGTCTGACAGCCGCTGCGGAAGCAACGCGGCTCATTTGGCATGGCGTGAACAGGCCCAGCACCGCCCCAAAGCGCCAACGTGGCGTAACGGGCTAGAATGGCCCCGCTGCAAGGAATCGGGGGACGAGAAGCCGATGCAAGACAGCCATGCGCGCCTGATCGAAGGCCTGCCGTCGCGTTCCGAGCCGTATCGCGGCAAGCCGGCCAGCGCGCGCGCGGTGCGAGAAGCCGTGGCGCACTTGCCGCTGGCCAATCCGGCGCAGGCCGCGCGCGACATCGCCGATCTGCTCGAACAAATGCTGGCGACGCGCTGGTCCGGTGCCGAGCGCGTGGACGCGCTGGAATCCCTCCGCAGCCCGGTCGCGGGATTGTGCGAAGGCATCGAGCAGCAATTGGGCGTGGAATCCCATCCGTTGCCGCCGGCCAAGGAGCGGCTGGTGGAAACCGCCACCGGGTTCCATCGCGGACTGGCCAAGAACTATGCCCTGGCGCTGCATGAACTCTGCGCGCCCGATGGCAAGCTGCCGATGTTCAAGAGCAAGGCCGCGGCGGTCGCGGCGGTGCGCGCGCTGCATCACCTCGGCATCGTATTGCAATGGTGCTATCGACAGTACCGCACGCCGCCGCAAGGCGTGTGGCGACGCTTGCATGCGGTGCGCGCGTTCGCGGAGGAAATCGGCGTGGCCGACAAGCCGGTTTCCGATCCGCTGCCCGACGGCGCGGAAGTGGATGCGCGCCAGGCCTACACGCATGCGTTGCTCCTCGCACTTTCGAATCCCTATCGATTCTCGTCCAAGGAACTGCGCGAAGCCTGGCTGCTGACGCGTGCGTTCGCGGCGCATTGCGCGCCGGTGCGGCAGGGCGGGGCGGGTATCGCGGTGGACGAAAACAGCGACGAAGGTCCGGGCTACGTTCCGGAAGAACGCGCCGCCGCTCAGGATGGAATCCTGTCGCTCGATCTTGCGACATTGAAACGGTTCCTGGAAGAACACGCGGCGCTGCAGCCGCCCGGGGCCGAACACCTCAGCTTCCGCCAGCGCGGCGGCGCCAGCGTGGATGCCTCGATCGCATTCCTGCACCGGCTGCGATCGAGCTGGGGCGGCGCGTCCGAGCGCGGCTTCGTGCGGCTTGACGCCGGTCACGCGCTGGACGCCGTGATCGGCCTGCACGCCCTGCATTTCGTGCTGGCCGGCAACACCGATTTCAGCATGTTCATGCAACGCATCCGCGGCAGCGGGATCACGCTCAGTTCGCGCGATCACGCGGCGTCGTGGACCAGCGCGGACAGCACGCGTCCGCAAATACTCAGCGGACATGTGCTCGATCAGAGCCTCGGCGGTTATCGTCTGCACCTGCGCGCCGAAGGCAGCTTGCGCATCCGCGTCGGCGAGGTGATCGGACTGGCGCCGGTCGCGGAAGACAACGAGCCGCAGGAATGGATGGTCGGCCTGATCCGCTGGCTGCGTACCAGCGACGACGGCATCTACGCCGGTGTCGAATTGCTGGCGCGCCGTGCGCGCGCCGCGGGCGTGCGGGTGTCCACCGGTGGCGATGACGAGTTGCATGCGCCGCAACGCGCGGTACTGATGCCGGATCGCGCCGATGCGAACGCGCCTTCGCTGCTGGTTTCGCACCTGTTCGACCTGCTCGCCTACAGCGTGGAACTGACCACGCCGCCCGATCCCTCCGACTGGACCTCCAGCGCCGGGGTGCGCACGTACGCGGTCGCGGGTGTCGAAGAACTGAGCTCGGTCTACTACCGGGTCTCGTTGACGGCCGACAGCGAACAGACCGGGCAACCGGAGGCGGTACCGGAGTCCGCCGGTTGACGCAGCATGAGTGAGTTTCCTTCTTCGCGGTCCCGGCGCCACAGCATCGGCGTGCGCATCGGCAATGTGCTGGTCGGCGGCGGCGCACCCATCGTGGTGCAGTCGATGACCAACACCGATACTGCCGATGTCGCCGCGACGGCGAAGCAGGTCGCGGAGCTGGCGCGTGCGGGTTCCGAACTGGTGCGCATCACCGTCAACACGCTTGATGCCGCTCGCGCGGTGCCGCGCATCCGCGAGAAGCTGGACATGATGGGCGTGGACGCGCCGCTGATCGGCGACTTCCACTACAACGGCCATCAATTATTGAGTGACGAACCCGCCGCGGCCGAAGCGCTGGCGAAATACCGCATCAATCCCGGCAACGTCGGCTTCGGCAAGAAGCGCGACACGCAATTCGCTTCGATCATCGAACTGGCGTTGAAATACGACAAGCCCGTGCGCATCGGCGCCAACTGGGGCTCGCTGGATCAGGCATTGCTCGCGGCGCTGATGGACGAGAACCACGCGCGCAGCGATCCGTGGGACGCCGCACGTGTCGCGCGCGAGGCGCTGATCCGTTCGGCGCTGGACTCAGCCGCGCGCGCGGAAGAGTTGGGCTTGCCGCGCGATCGCATCATTCTGTCGTGCAAGGTGTCCGGCGTGCAGGAGCTGATCGCGGTGTATCGCGATCTGGCTGCGCGCTGCGACTACGCGTTGCATCTGGGCCTGACCGAAGCGGGCATGGGTTCCAAAGGCATCGTCGCCTCCAGCGCCGCGCTGGCCGTGCTGTTGCAGGAAGGCATCGGCGACACCATCCGCATTTCTCTGACGCCGGAGCCGGGTCAATCGCGCACGCAGGAAGTGATCGTGGCGCAGGAGCTGTTGCAGACGATGGGCCTGCGCGCGTTCACGCCGCTGGTCACCGCGTGCCCCGGCTGCGGCCGCACCACCTCGGAATTCTTCCAGGAACTGGCGAAGGTAGTGCAGGAGCACGTGCGCGCGAAGATGCCGGAGTGGCGCGTGAAATACGACGGCGTCGAGAACCTGACGCTGGCCGTGATGGGCTGCGTGGTCAACGGCCCGGGCGAATCGCGCCACGCGGACATCGGCATTTCGCTGCCCGGCACCGGCGAGACACCCGCCGCGCCGGTATTCATCGACGGCAAGAAGGCGATCACCCTGCGCGGCGAGAATATCGCGCAGGAGTTTGTGGGAATTGTCGAGGATTACGTGGCGAAGAAGTATGTAATGCGGCAGTAACCTATTTACCTTGAGGTGACGCTTGATCTTGCCTTGGTCGCTTTCGGGAATCGGGTACGGACTTGGCACATTTCTGATTGTGCTGATTGTCTTGATAGTTCTGTCTTCAAAAGCTCCGCCGCCGCGTATTTTCGGCAAAGCATTCGTAATTCTGGGGTTGGCGTTTATTTGTGGCTACTTGATTGCCGGTGGCTTTTTGTGGATTTTTGGGGACACCTACTTTTTTACTGATCGGACTTTACTTCTCGGGATGGGACTCGCGTTTGTCGTGTTCGGAATATACTTTTTCATAAGAAAGGCCAATTAAAGGTCCAAGAGCGGAAGTCGAATGTCTTTGGAAATGCGTCCCGAGTGCGAACGCTGCCACGCGCCGACAGCGAAGGAAGGCGAGGCGTACATCTGCACCTTCGAGTGCACCTTCTGCGCCGATTGCAGCGATGAAATGCAGTACGTCTGTCCTAATTGCGGTGGTGAGTTGGTGCGACGTCCGCGCCCGCCGCGGACATCGGAACAGGACTGACGCTCAGTTCTCCGCGCCGCCCGCGACCGCGCGCGCCTCGCGCATGCGCGTGCGCGAAAGCCGCGCCTCGCGATGGGTGATGTAGACGTTGGCCGCGAAAATCACCGCCGCGCCCAGCGCGGTCCAGCGATCGAGCTTTTCGCCGAACAGCCAGTACGCCAGCACCGCCACGATCGGCATCTGCACGAAGCTGATCGGCGCCAGCAGCGAGACGTCGCCGATCTTCAACGCGCGCATCCAGCACATGTGGCCGCTGGTGCCGAACAGACCGGCGGCGACCAGGAACAGCCAAACCTCGCCGTGCGGCCATTGCCAGAACAGCAGCGCCGCCGGCAGCGATAACGGCACCCACAGCAGCGTCGTCCAGATCACGATGGTGTCGGGCGCTTCGGTGCGGCTCAGGAATTTCAGGCTGATCGACACGCAGGCGCTCATCAGCGCGGCCAGCAAAGCCACCAGCGCCGCCGGCGAGTAGCCGTGCAGGCCGGGGCGCACGATCAGCAGCACGCCGA
>DATFCO010000223.1:0-20745 GCA_035253005.1 Rhodanobacteraceae bacterium | reverse complement strand
CATCGAAAGGAGCGTGTGCATGTCCGCCGCACCGGATTCCGTGAAGCCATCGAGAACGTTCCATTTCATCTCGGGTCTGCCGCGTTCGGGCAGTACGCTGCTGGCCGCGATCCTGAGGCAGAATCCCCGGTTTCATGCGGGCATGACCAGCCCCGTCGCCGACATCATGGGTGTGATGATGGCGGAGATGAGCAGCAAGAACGATTTCTCGTTCGCGATTTCCGATGAACGGCGGGTTGCAGTGCTGCGCGGCCTGGTCGAGAGCTTCTATGCCGGAGAAGGCAATGCCGAAGTCGTCTTCGATACCAGCCGGCTCTGGTGCAGCAGGATGCAGATGCTCGACATGCTGTTTCCGCGCGCCAAGGTCATCGCCTGCGTGCGCCAGTTGCCGTGGGTCCTTGACAGCATGGAACGGCTGGTACGCAAACAACCGGTCAACGTGAGCAAGGTCTTCCGGTTCGACACCAACACGACTGTTTATTCACGGGTGCAGGCGCTCACCGATCCGCGCGGAATGGTCGGCTTCGCATTCCAGGCGATCAAGGACGCGTTCTACGGGCAATATGCCGCGGGTCATCTGATGCTGCTGACGTACGAGACACTGACGCAGAGTCCCGAAGCCGCGATGCGCGCGGTGTACAAGTTCATCGGCGAACCGTGGTTCGAACACGACTTCAACGATGTCGAGTACGGCGCCGGCGAATTCGATTCGCGCGTCGGCATGCCGGGCCTGCACACGGTACGCTCGAAAGTGGAAGCGCCGGAACGCAAGACGATCCTGCCGCTGGAAATCTTCAACCGCTTTTTGCCCGAGTCGTTCTGGCTGGAGCCGAAGAACAACATCAGCGGTGTGCTTGTGGTGTAACCCTGCAATGGTTGATGCACCGGCCGGAGATTCCGCGGGAAAATGCGGGATTGAGCGGGAGTGCGGGATGGCGTCGGAAGGCGGGAAAACGAGTGCGGATGCGGCTTCCAGCCCGTGGAAGCTCTGTGTCGCGCCGATGATGGATTGGACCGATCGGCACTGCCGGTATTTCCATCGTCTGCTGTCGCCGCACGCGCGCCTCTACACGGAAATGGTCACCGCGGCCGCGTTGCTGCACGGCAACCGGCTGCATCTGCTGGAACACAATCGCGAAGAACATTCGGTCGCGCTGCAACTGGGCGGTGCGGACCCGCATGAGCTGGCGCAAGCGGCGCGTTACGGTGCGCAAGCCGGCTACGACGAAATCAATCTCAATGTCGGTTGCCCTTCCGATCGCGTGCAGTCCGGCCGTTTCGGTGCGTGCCTGATGCGCGAACCCGAACTGGTGGCCGATTGCGTGCGCGCGGTGCGCGAATCGGTACGCGTGCCGATAACGGTGAAATGTCGCATCGGCGTGGACGAGCAGGACGAGTATGTCGATCTGCAACGCTTCGCGGAACTGATGATCGACGCCGGCGTGCGCACGTTGATTGTGCACGCGCGCAAGGCCTGGCTGCAGGGTTTGTCGCCGAAGGAGAACCGCGAAATTCCGCCGCTGAACTATCAGCGCGTGTATCGGTTGAAACGGGAACTGCCTCGACTGACCGTGATCATCAACGGCGGCATCACACACGACGGCGTGCTAACACACCTGCAGCACGTGGACGGGGTGATGCTCGGCCGGCTGGCTTATCACGATCCTTATGCGCTGGCGCGCATCGATGCCACGCTGTTCGGCGGCGAGCCCATCGCGCGCGAGCAGGCTCTGCGCGCGATGCGTCCCTACATCGAGGCGGAACTGGCGCGCGGCACGAAGTTGAAACACATCGCGCGGCACTTGCTCGGCCTGTATCACGGCCAGCCCGGCGGCCGCGCATTCCGTCGCGTATTGAGCGAGGGCGCGCACCGAGATGAAGCGGGCTGGGACACGGTGGAAGCCGCACTGCGGGCGCACGGCGGAGCTCCCGGTCGGGACCGCATAGCCGGTTCAGCACGAATTCAATGGCCGGCGGCATGATCGTGACATCCATACGGATGGCGCATCGCCGCAACGGTGAGGCGTATCCGCACCGCATCCGAGTTGTCCCGGTTTCCTGCGATCGCCCATGCACCTCCGCTTCGCCACCCTCGTGCTTGCCTTGACCTTCTGTGTCGCCGCGGTTGCTGCGCCTCCGGCCAAATCGCAGAACGGCCATCCGCAGATGAGCCTCGAGACCGCGGTGCAGCAGGTGCAGCAGCAGACTGACGGCCGCATCCTGGCCGCCGACAGCATTCCGAACGGCCGCAACAAGCTCTATCGCATCAAGGTGCTCACACCGGATGGTCATGTCCGGGTGATGCAGTTGCATTCCAACGACACACCCGCCAACGGCAAGCCATCGAAAGACAAGAAGCGCGACGGTTCCGGCGATCACTGACGCTTGCCGCGCGCAAGGGAGAAACACAATGCGCATTCTTCTGGTCGAGGACGAGGCTCCGTTGCGCGAGACGCTGGCGGCGCGGCTGAAGCGCGACGGTTTCGCGGTGGATGCCGCTCAGGACGGCGAGGAAGGTCTGTATCTCGGCCGCGAAGTGCCTTTCGATCTGGCGATCGTGGATCTGGGGTTGCCGAAGATGTCCGGCATGGATCTGGTGCGGCAATTGCGTGAGCAGGGCCGCAGTTTTCCGATCCTGATCCTCACCGCGCGTTCGTCGTGGCAGGACAAGGTGGAAGGCCTGAAATACGGCGCCGACGATTACCTTGTGAAACCTTTCCACGTCGAGGAACTGCTCGCGCGCATCAACGCGCTGGTGCGGCGCGCATCGGGCTGGTCCAAGCCGGTGCTGACCTGCGGGCCGATCAAGCTCGACACCACCGCACAAACCGTTACCGTCAACGGCAAGAACGCCGATCTCACTTCGTACGAATACAAGGTGCTGGAATACCTGATGCTGCACGCGGGCGAGCTGGTGTCGAAAGCCGACCTCACCGAGCACATCTACCAGCAGGATTTCGACCGCGACTCGAACGTGCTGGAAGTCTTCATCGGTCGATTGCGGCGCAAGCTCGATCCGGAGGGCATTCTGAAACCGATCGAAACCGTGCGCGGCCGGGGTTACCGATTCGCCATCCCGCGCGAGGAGAACGAGGAAAGCGCCGCCGGGTGACGACATTCCTGTTGACATCGAGGCGCGCCGCCGCCTTGCTATGCTGATGGCGACAGTGAAGTCCAATGCGAATACGGAGCAGTCGGGCGGCGAGACGAGGGCGCGGCCGCTTTCGCTGGCCGCGCGTTCGACCATCGCGACCGGACTGGTGCTTGCGGGTTTCCTGGGGTTGGCCGGCTTCGCGCTCGATCGCGCCTATTCGCAGGCCGCGCTCTCGGCGTTGCGCGATCGCCTGCAAAGTTATGTCTATGCCTATCTCGCCGGCACGGAAATCACTCGTGCCAACAAGGTGAGTCTGCCCGAAGTGCCGCCGAACCAGGATTTTTCGCGGCCCGGTTCCGGGCTGTACGCGGTGGTCATCGGGCAAGACGGCTATCTCTGGGAGTCGCCCTCGGCGCTGGGCCGCGAACTACCCTTCAATACCATGCTCGCCCCGGGGCAGACGCAGTTCCGCGGACCGCTGCCGACCAGCGCGGGCAATGTGTATCTCTTGAGCGAAGGCGTGGATTGGGAGTTGAAGGATCGCAGTTATCGCATGACGGTGAACATAGCCGAAAGCGAGTCGCAATTCGACGATCAACTCGCGGCGTATCGCCGGACATTGTTCGGTTGGTTGGCGGCACTCGGCTTGATCCTGCTGGTGCTGCAGCAGATCCTGCTGCGCTGGAGCCTGTGGCCATTGCGGCGCGTGGCGGCGGATCTCGGACGCATCGAGCGCGGCGATGCAGAGCATCTTTCCGGCGCGTATCCGCAGGAGCTGACCGGTCTCACCGACAATCTCAACGACTTCATCGACAGCGAGCGCGAAACGCTCACCCGCAATCGCAACCTGCTCTCCAATCTCGCGCACAGTTTGAAGACGCCGTTGGCGGTGGCGCGTTCGCAACTGGAATCGGGTTCTCCGGAGCAAGTCCGCGGGGAAGTGCTGACGCAATTGCAGCGCATGGACGACATCGTCGCCTATCAACTGGCGCGTGCGGCGACTTCGGGTCACAAGACGTTCGCCGCGCCGATCGCCATCGCGGGGCACGCCGAGGCGGTCGTGCGCAGCCTCGAGAAACTGCATGCCGCGCGCAATATTCTGTGCGAATTCGACATCGAAGAGGACGCGCGTTTCTACGGAGAAGAAGGCGATCTGATGGAACTGCTCGGCAATCTGCTGGAGAACGCCTTCAAGTGGGCGCGCCACCGCGTGCTGCTGGGTGCGCGCTCGCTGCCGCCGCCCAATGCGCGAGTATGGCGGCCGGGATTGGAGATCACCGTCGAGGACGACGGCCCAGGCATTCCTCCCGAACGTGTGGAAACGCTGCTGCAACGGGGCGTGCGCGGCGATGAACGCGTGCCGGGCCACGGCATCGGTCTGGCCGTCGTGGAGGAGCTGCTGCGTGCCTATCGCGGCGAGTTGAAGGTCGAACCTTCGACCGAACTCGGTGGCACGTGCTTCCGCCTGCGCTTCACTGCAGTGTGACGCTTTTGATTCTCAGCCCTCTTGAGGTCAAGGGGCAAGTATCGCCGCACTGTTTGCGGTGATAGTGGGGTTGTGAGGCAACCTATGGTTGGTGCGAAGCGCGAGCTGCAAACCCGCGTCAGCGAATATTGTGACGCTTTTGATTCTCAGCCCCCTTGAGTCAAGGGGGCAAGCGTTGTCGCATAGCGACAACGCTGGGGGTTGTGGGAGCAACCTATGGCTGGTGCGAAGCGCGAGCTGCAAACCCGCGTCAGCGAATCATTGTATCGATCCCGGCAACAACGACTGCCAGGACAGCGCGCTGGGAGGACGTTGCGGCGAACCGGTGCCCGGACCGGGCGCGACAGGCGGCACCGTGTTGCGTCGCGCGCTCGCGGGGTGAGGCACCGCGCGCTTTCCGGATTCGGGGTTGGGTTCGACGGGGGCTTCATCATCTGCAGCGCGGGCCGGATGCGAAAGCGTGTCCGAGAACGAACTGCTGTCTCCGCGAGTGTCCGGCAACGACGGAGCACGGGTTTCAGCGGCGAGGAAGCGCTGCTGATCAGGGCCATAGTCGAACGCAGCAGCCGTGAGCGGCAAACCCGCCGCACCCAGTATCGTGAGGAGCGAGATCAGGCGTTTCATGAGGCAGCTCCATGTCGAGCGTACCACAGCAGTGCATCTTGACAGAAACCGGGCGCGCCTGCCAGCGTGAACCGGATGCACTTTCCTGATCCGTACGAATGAATTCCGCGCCCGCGCTGCTTGGGCTGTTGTCGGACCGGAAAACGGTTTCGGGCACTGAACTGGCCAGGCGCCTCGGCGTCTCGCGCGCGGCGGTGTGGAAGCAGATCGAAGCGCTGCGTGCAGCCGGGGTGGCCATCGATACCTGCGCCAGCCGCGGCTACCGTCTGGCGCTGGCGCTGGATCCGTTGGATGCGTCCGCAATTCGCAACGCGATTTCCACCGCGGTGCGCAAGCGGCTCGGCGCACTGGAAATGCACTGGAAGCTGGATTCCACATCCAGCGAACTGAGCCGCCGCGGGGCCGATATGCGCGATCGCAGTTTCATCTTTGCGGAGATGCAAACGGCGGGCCGCGGCCGACGCGGCCGCGACTGGCTGTCGCCCCCGTCCGGTAATCTGTATTTCTCGTGTCTGAAAAGATTCGAACACGGATACGCGGCGCTTTCGGGTTTGTCGCTGGCCGTCGGCGTGGCCGTGCTGCGTGCATTGCAAGACTCGGACGTGCGCGGGGTAAGCTTGAAATGGCCGAACGACCTGGTGGTGGAGAACGCAAAGCTCGCAGGCATCCTGATCGAACTGGGGGGCGAGTTCCTGGGCCCTTGTCAGGCGGTGATCGGGATCGGCTTGAACGTACGCCTTCCGGCGTCGGCGCGCGCAACGATCGGCCAACCGGTAACCGACCTGGACGCGCTGTGCGAAGGCGTGCCGCCCGAGCGCAACGCGCTCGCAGCGGCGTTGATCGAGCGGCTGTGCGAAGCGCTCGAAATCTTTGCCGAACGCGGATTCGCTGCGTTCGCGGACGAATACGCGAAATACGATGTGCTTCGCGGACGCGCCTTGCACGTGCACGATCCGCGCGGCGCATTCGACGGCATCGGAGCGGGCGTCGACGCGCGCGGCGCACTGCGCGTGCGTACACGGGACGGCGTGCGCACGCTGGACAGCGCGGAAGTTTCCATTCGTCCCGCATGACCACTCGCCCTGCCAGTTGGCTGTTCGATCTCGGCAATTCGCGCTTGAAAGGGGCGTGGCTGGATGGACAGACCTTGTCGAACCCGGTTTCGCTGGCGTGGGGCACATCCGGTTTCGATGCCGCGTTGCGTACGCAACTGCGGCAATGGCCCAAGCCGGATCGAATCCTGATCGCGTCGGTCGTGACCGCATCACGCGCGGATAGTCTACGCACGGCGCTGCAGGCGTGGCCACAATCTCAACCGCATTGGTTGCGTTCGCCGCGGCGAGGTTGCGGGATCATCAATCGCTATCGTGTTCCGGAACGGCTGGGCATCGACCGTTTTCTGGCGATGGCTGCCGCGCGCGACATCGCGCAAGGAGGCAGCGTGGTGGTCGGTTGCGGGACCGCGCTGACGCTGGACGCGGCGGACGCCGACGGCGTACAGCAGGAGGGAATGATCGCGCCCTCGCCGGAACTGATGCTGCGCGCATTGCAAGGCGCAACCGCGATCGATGACATCAATCCCGACGCATTTGCCTCCGGCGAAACGGACGACTCCGCGCGCGCATTGCGGCAGGGCTGCACGCGCGCGGCGGCTGCGCTGGTGCAGTGGTATCACGCGCGCCACCGCGATTCGAACGGTCCGCCGCTGTATCTCCACGGGGGTGGTGCGGCGGCGCTGTGCGAATCGCTGGAAGGCGAAGCCGCGGCGCACGCGCGATTGATCGATGATGCGGTGCTGCGGGGCTTGGCGCTTTGGGCTGCGCGGGAGTGAGCGACTTTGTGGAGTTGCGCCCATTGACAGCCTCGACGACATTGTAGGCTTCGGCTCCCGCTTCGTCCGATCACGACGCCCGTGCTTTACCGGCTGCTGTTCCTGCTGTTGGTCGCCTTCAACATCGGTGTAGCCGCGTGGCTGCTGTTCGGGCGCGCGCCGGCCGCGCCGTTGCCGCCGGTCACCGACCGCGGAGTACCGGAATTGAAGCTGCTGTCCGAGCGTCCCGGCGCGGCCGTGCAGCAGAAGCCGGAAACATCCGCGGGATCCGGCGAAACGGCGGCCGCGGATCATTGTCAGAGCATCGGTCCGTTTCCTACGCAGGTGGACATGCGCGCGGCGATGCAGACGCTTTCGCCGCACGTGCCGCGCATCCAGTACCGTGAAGAGCAGGCGCACCAATCGCGCGGTTTCTGGGTTTATCTGCCCGCACTGCCGACCCGCGATGCGGCCTTGGCCGCGGCGCGCGATCTTTCGGCGAAGAACGTGCGCGACTACTACGTGGTGACCGCCGGCGATCAACAGAACACGATTTCGCTGGGCCTGTTCCACGACCGCGCCAACGCGGAGCGGCGGCGCGCCGAGATCGCGGCGCTGGGTTTCAACGCGCAACTGAGCGAGCGCGTGGAAACCTTGCCGGTGTATTGGGTGGACTTCGTGTTGCCGAGCAGCGGCGGTTTCGACTGGCACACCTGGCTGCCGGGCCGCGCCGATCTGCAGGCGAAGACGGTCGATTGTTTTTGAATTGCTTTTTGAAAGTGGTGCCGGCAGTCCGATTCGAACGGACGACCAAAGAGAGACCGTGCTGCCATCGCAGCGCGACGAGCGGTTCGTTTGCAGTACGGAACGTTGATCGAAGACAGAAGTGGTGCCGGCAGTCCGATTCGAACGGACGACCTACCGCTTACAAGGCGGTTGCTCTACCAACTGAGCTATGCCGGCACGAACGCCTGATCGTAGAGGGCAATTGTAAAAGGCGCCCGAGAGTGGCGCACGTCGCATTTTCCCCGCGCCACTTCGGAACCAGTGCACGAAAAGGCCGCGGCAGGCCCGTATCATGCACGACCGGATCGAGGTGTATGCAGGGAGCAGGTCGTGGGGGACGATCTCGCGGAAGCGGAATTCGACGCACGCTACCGCCTGTTGCAGTCGCAGTATCTGTCCGAATTGCCGCAACGGCGCAAGGCGGTCGCTGCGTCGTGGGCCGCATCGATGCGGGACGCTGCCTCGCCCGCCTGGCGTGAACTGCACTCGCTGGCCCACCGCTTGTCCGGTTCCGCGCCGTGCTATGGGCTGGATGCGGTGGGTGAAGCCGCGCAGGAAGTCGATCGTCTGCTCTCGGCCAAACCGCCGTGCCGCGAATTGCCTGTGCTGCGACCGGTGGTTTCGCGTCTGCTGAATCTGCTGGATGCGGCGATCGCGGCGAGCCGGCCCAAGTCCGGCCCGTCCTGACGCGTCGCGAACGAAAAGCCGCTATGCTCGAGGGTCGTTACGCACGTCCTTCCGAGCCATGCCCGCAATCGCACGCGTTTCCCTGATCGGCGCACCCACCGACATCGGCGCCGCCGATCGCGGCGCCTCCATGGGGCCCGAAGCGCTGCGCGTGGCGGGCCTGCCACAGGCGCTACGCAGTCGCGGATTGGATGTCGCAGACCGCGGAAATCTCTCGGGGCCGATGAATCCCTGGCAGCCGCCGCGCGACGGCTATCGTCATCTGCACGAAGTGGTGGCCTGGAACCGCGCGGTAATGAATGCCGTGCGGGACGAACTCGCGCAGGAACGGCTGCCGATCCTGCTGGGCGGCGATCATTGCTTGGCGATCGGTTCGATCGGCGCCGTCGCCGCGCACTGCAGGCACAGGCAGCGCAAGTTGCGCGTGCTTTGGCTGGATGCGCACGCGGACTTCAACACCTTCGAAATCACGCCATCGGGAAATATCCACGGCATGCCGGTCGCCTGCGTGTGCGGGCTGGGGCCGGCCGAACTCACCACCCTGGGCGGCGAAGCGCCTGCGCTGGATGCGTCGAGCGTCCGCCAGATCGGCATCCGCTCGGTCGATCCGGGCGAGAAGAAGCTGGTGCACGACATCGGTCTGGAAATTTTCGACATGCGCTACATCGATGAAGTCGGCATGAAGCGCGCGATGACCGAGGCGCTGGCCGGCGTGGACGCCAACACGCACCTGCACGTCAGCTTCGATGTGGATTTTCTCGATCCCTCGATCGCACCTGGCGTCGGCACCACGGTGCCGGGCGGTCCGAATTACCGCGAGGCGCAGTTGTGCATGGAGATGATCGCCGACAGCGGCCGGCTGTGCTCGTTGGATGTGATGGAACTGAATCCCGCCTTCGACGAGCACAACCGCACCGCGATGCTCGCCGTGGATCTGATCGAAAGCCTGTTCGGCAAGTCCACCTTGATGAGGAGATGAGCGGCGGTTTCGCGCCGCGTGGGCGATGATTGGCCAACACGCGTCTGGCACGCCGCAGCGGCGGATTCGCCCGCCCGTCGCCCGCGGAGCGCCGTTCGTCCGCCCAGCTTCGTCAACAAACGTGGCGCCGGCCGGATTGGCACGGTTTAGCACGCGTCTTGCAGAAATGGGGGCAAGCAGGTACTCGTGCCCGATGCGGAACAAGGAGTTACGGGAGCGAAGTACGATAGGCGGCCGCAGAGCCGCCCCGCCATAACGCAACGGACAGGGGGATGCGTGGCCGAAACGCCAGCCATTGATGAAACGATCGACGCCGCACCGGGCCGGAAGCCCGGGCCGTCGCGCTGGCTGATGCGGTTGACCACGCCGCTGCTGGTGCTCGGCGGACTGACCCTGGTGGCGATCGTGCTCTTTGACGTCGCGCAGTCGTCCATCACCGTGTGGCAGATCGCCTTGCTGGCGGTCGGCGTGCTCACGCTGCTGGGGACGTGGTTCGGAGTCGCGATGACCCGCCGTCGCTTGCGTCGCATGCGCGAATTGATGCAGTCCATCTGCGACGAAGGGCGGGACGCGATCTTCGTGAAGGACGCGGACAGCCGCTACCTGTTCGCCAATGTCACCACCGCCTCGCTGTTCGGCCGCAAGGCATCCGAGATCATCGGCATGCGGGACGATGAGTTGCTGGAGGACGGCAATGCCGCGGCTTATCTCGAGAACGATCGCGTCTGCCTGCAGCGCGGCATTCCCACCTTGTTTCGCGAAAAGCAGGAAGTGCCGGGGCAGGGCGAGCGCAGTTTCCTGGTCACCAAGATGCCGCTGCACGACAACCGCGGCCGCGTGATGGGCTTGCTGGGCATCGCGCGCGATATCACCGAGGAACTGGATCTGCGCCAACTCGCCGAGCGCCGTGCCGACGAAATGCGCGCGCTGTTCAACAACAATCCGCTGCCGGTGCTGGTGTTCGCCATCAACGATCTGCACGTGCTGGATGCCAATCCCGCGGCGCTGCGCTGCTATGGCTACAACCGCGAGGAAATGCTGAAACTGAGCCTGCCGGATCTGTGCTCCAGCGCCGACGCCGCGCGCCTGCGCGACAACCTGCGCGGCAATGCGCGCCGGCTGCCGCCGGGCAGTGTGCCATATCGCCACCGCCGCAAGAACGGCGAGGAGTTCGATGCGCAGACCGACACGGGCACGCTGCGTTTCGACAGCACGCCCGCGCGGCTGATGATCGTGCGCGATCTCTCCGCCGAGCGCAGCCTGCAACAGGACCTGCACGATTCCGAACGCCGCTACGCCGATCTGGTCGAATCCGGTCTGGGCATGGTGTGGATGCACGATCTCGACGGCCGCCTGCTGCGCGTCAACGCGGCGATGGCGCAGGCGCTGGGTTACGAGCGCGAGGAATTGCTGGGCCGCAATCTGGGCGAATTCATCGCGGAGGAATCGCAGGCGGTGTTCGAGGAATATCTCGAGCGCACTCACAACCTGCGCCGCGATGCCGGCGTGATCCATCTGGTCGCGCGCAACGGCGAACGGCGCGTGTGGCAATACCGCAGCGTGTATTACCCCGATGCCGAACCGCTGCCCTACGTGCTCGGTTCCGCGCAGGACGTCACGCTGCGTCAGCAATACGAGTCGCGCCTGCGCGAGCAGAACGTGCGCGACGCGCTGACGCAGTGCTACAACCGGCGTTATCTGGAATTGTTCGCCAACCGCGCCGCGCGCGAGCAGCGCTGGGGTTGCGTGGTGGTGGACGTGGACCACTTCAAGCAGATCAACGACCAGCACGGCCACCACCGCGGCGACGAAGTGCTGCGCGAAATCGCCACCCTGCTGCAGCGCAATTCGCGCGCCGGCGACGCGGTGGTACGGCTGGGCGGCGACGAATTCGCGGTGATCCTGACGCAAGCTTCCGAGGAATCCGCGCGCGAAATCACTGCACGCCTCAGCGCTGCCTCAGCCAACGCGCCTGCGAGCTTCTCGCTGGGCTGGGCCATTCGCGAAGACGACGAACCGTTGGACTCGACCCTGCGCCGCGCCGACAAGGCCCTGCTGCGCGCACGCATGGAACAACGCAGCCTTCCGCCGCCGGACGATCGCCTGCCGCCGCGGGATCGGGCGCATTGAGCTCTTTCCCCTCTCCCGCTTCCGGAGAGGGAAGCCAAGTGCGCAGCACTTGGTAGGGTGAGGGGAACTCTTGCGTCTGCATCGCAAGATTGCTTTGAGTTCCGCTCGCTGCCGAAGACGGCGCTGCGCGCCGACGACTTTTGTTTCGGCAAAAGTCGCCAAAACCATCGCGCCGGCATGACGGTCGAGCCAACATCCGGTTGGCTCTACTGCCCTGCGCTTCTCGCCGGGCGCGCGCCGGCGCCAACTCGCACATCCTTGTGCTCGAACATGCGCGCCTTTCCCGCGCGCCCGGCTGCGATGCTCGGCGTCATGCGACGGCGCGGAAGCTCGCTCAACACGGCCATCCATGGCCTGCGTTCCTGAATCAGAAGCTCACCGCCGCTCCGCCGTAAATCGTCCGTCCCGGCGCGGGTTCGAGACCGTTGCCGAACACGCGGCCGTAGTAGGTGCGATTGAAGATGTTGGAGACGCCGCCGAGCAGGCGCAGCCGCGGCGCGACCCACCAGTCGGCGGCGAAATCCAGGGTGGTGTAGGCGGGAACCTTTGCCGGCAGGAACCCGTCGCCCGCGCCTTTGGACGCATCCGAATCCTGCCAGTACTGCGACGCCACCGACACCGCCGTCAGCGACACGTCGTAGCGCTTGTCCGTGCGCCAGGTGAAGCCGCCCTTGAACAGATACTTCGGCGCAAACGCCGGCGTCTTGCCGACTTGGTTCGGGATGATGCTGCTGGTGAAACGCGCATCCAGCAGTTGCAGGCTGGCGAACGCCTCCAGGTGTTCGCCGCTCTCGCGCGCGGCGAGGAAGTCGTAGCTGATCTGACCCTCGAAACCGCGGTGGCGCGTGTCGCCGGTGTTGACGTTGATGGTGTCGGTCGCGCTGATGAATTCCGTTTCCAGCCGGTTCCTGAAATCGATCCAGAACAGGCTGGCGTCGTAATACAAGCCGGTCACGGGCGTGCCGTGCACGCCGGCTTCGTACGAAAGCGATTTGGACGGATCGGCCACGTTGCCCGGCTGCAGGTTCGAGAATGGCGAGGCCACGTCGAAATAGCGGATCGGCCGCCAGCCCTGGCTGACGTTGAAGTAGGTTTCGTTCTGGTGGCCGAAATCGTTGCCGATGCCGATTCCGAACAGCGGCACCGAGCGCGTCACGCTTTCATCGATCAGAGGGCGCGTCAGGAACGGCGGCCTGACCGTTTCGTCAATGGAAACCTTTTCGTGCTCCAGCCGCACCGATGGCACGATGTGGATGCGGTGCGGCAGGCGGAACACATTTTCTGCGAACACCGCCTGATAATCGGCGCTGCGCGCCTGGCGCAGCCGAGGCGTGCCCGAGCGGTCGTAGCGATCGACTGCGAGATCGGTGTCGGTCCACTGCCGGAATGGTGCGTCGGAGTGATACGCCACCGTGCCGATGGTGAACGCGTTACCGCGACCCCAGGAATGTTTCATTCGCAGATCGAGCCCGCTGAAGCGGAATTGCTCGTCCTGCAACGTGGTGGTTGCCGGCGCCGGTTGCGGCGGCACGAATCCGCTCGCCGCACGCGAAGCCAGGTCCTGGTAGCCCGTCCACAGCTTGCCTTCCAGCAGCCAGTCGTTGGAGAAGCTGTGTTCGTGCGACAACACCAGCGAATAGCGGTCCACCCAGTTGCGGTTGTACGGCGTGACCGTCAGATCGGGATCGCGTGACCATTGCGGTTCGCCCAGGCGGCCGGCGTCTCCGGCGGTCGCGTTGTAGGCATGCAGATCCAGTCCCCAATGTTGCGTTTCGTCCGGCCGATACCCGATGTACGCATCAATGCCGCTGATCTGCGAGCCCGAATTGTCGCGCTGGCCGTCGCTGGTGCGGTAGTAACCGGCCACGCGGTATTCCCATGGGCCGCTGGTCCCTTCGATCGCGTTGTAGCTGCCGAACAAGCCGTTGTTGCCGATCACGTTTTCGCTATAGCCGTTGAACGGTTCGCCAGGTTGCGGGCGGCGTGATACGAAGTTGATCACCGGCGCGGGTTCCGGGCCATACAACAAGCTGGAGCCGCCGCGGATTTCCTGCACTTCGGCGATCCCTTGGGGTTGCGGCATGTAGTAGAGCGTCGGGAAACCGATCCAGTCTGTGGTGATCGGAATGCCGTCCTGCATTACCAACACGTATTCGGCTTCCTGCGGATTGCCGATGCCGCGATAGCTGAGATTGAATTGCGTGGGCGTGCCCTGCTCGGAAACGAAGATGCCGGGCGAGCGCGAGAACAGCTGCTGCATGTTGTTGTCGATGATGGTCGGCTGGTGATCGAGCTTGGTCACCGTGGTCTTCTTGGTCACGGTGATCTTGGTGCCGGCGACTTCCGGCATCTGATGTTCCAGCTTGGCCGGCGTGTCCTCGCGCTGTCCGTAAACGGTGACACCCGGCAACGGCTGCACGGATTGATCCTGCTGCTGCTCGCTGGGTTGGGTCGGTGGCTGGTCCCCGGATCCAGTCCGGGGCGGGCTCTGCGCGGACGCGAACAGCGGTAGCACCACCAACGCCAGCGGCGCGAACTTGAATGATTGCCGTTTCATGGAGCCTCGTGCGCTTCGAACGGGCGGCCATGAGAGCAGGCGTCGCGCGGAATGCCAATAGGAGGAAAGGCATGTCGGACAAGCTGCAGCGCAAAGCTTGTATGCTCTCCCGTCTCCCGTCTCCCGTCTCCGTCTCATGACCACCCGCGTCCTCACCGGCATCACCACCACCGGCACGCCGCACTTGGGCAACTACGTCGGCGCGATCCGCCCGGCGATCGAAGCCAGCCGGCGCGGCGGCACCGATGCGTTCTTTTTTTTGGCCGACTACCACGCGCTGGTGAAGTGCGACGAACCCGCACGCGTCGCGCGTTCGCGACTGGAGATCGCCGCGACGTGGCTGGCGTGCGGGCTTGATCCGCAACGCGTGACGTTCTATCGGCAATCCAACATTCCGGAAATTCCGGAACTCACCTGGCTGCTGACTTGCGTCGCGCCGAAAGGGTTGATGAACCGCGCGCACGCCTACAAGGCGGCGGTCGATGCGAATACCGCCAGCGGTGACGATCAGGATGCCGGCATCAACCTGGGACTGTATTCGTATCCGGTGTTGATGGCCGCGGACATTTTGATTTTCAACGCCAATCAGGTGCCGGTCGGGCGCGACCAAGTGCAGCACATCGAGATGACGCGCGACATCGGCCAGCGTTTCAACCACATCTTTGGTGCGGCGTGGCGCAGCGCGACAGGACGCGACGATGATCCGTTCGTGCTGCCGGAAGTCGTGCTCGAAGATCGCGTCGCGACCTTGCCGGGCCTGGATGGCCGCAAGATGAGCAAGAGCTACGACAACACGGTGCCGTTGTTCGAAGGGGGCGCGAAGGCGATGCGCGAGGCTATCGCGCGCATCGTCACCGATTCGAAAGCGCCTGGCGAGCCGAAGGATCCGGACAGCTCGGCGCTGTATGCGATCTACCGCGCCTTCGCGAACGAGAATGAAAGAGCGGCGTATCGCGACGCGCTGCTGCACGGATTGAGCTGGGGCGAGGCGAAGCAGAAACTCGGGGCCTTGATCGATGCGGAACTGGGCGAGGCGCGCGAAAAGTATGCGCGCTTGATGGCGCATCCGGACGAGATCGAAGACATCCTGCGCGAAGGCGCAGCGAAAGCGCGCGCGATTGCGATGCCGTTCGTGCAGCAGTTGAAGGAGACGGTGGGGTTGGGAACACTCGACCCCTCACCCGGCCTACGGCCACCCTCTCCTCGTGAACGGGGAGAGGGAGAAGCGTCGCAGGAAAATCCCCTCGCCCCGTTTGCGGGGAGAGGGCAGCCGAGCGCGCAGCGCTTGACGGGTGAGGGGCAAAACGCGCGCAATACCAACAAGCGCCCACGCCTCGCCAGTTTCCGCGACGTCGAAGGTTTTCGCTTCCGTCTGTTCGCAAGTGACGGTGAAGAACTGCTGCTCTCGCGCGCGTTCGACGATCCGAAAGCGCTGGGCGAATGCACGCGCGCTTTGCTCGCCGTCGATGCGATTACCGCAGTCGAAACATTGGACGACACGCGTTACGCGTTGGTGATGCAAGGCGATCGTATCGCGGTCAGTTCGGCTTACGCGGACGCGAACGCGCGCGACGCGGCGATCGCAAAATTGCACGCCGCACTCGATTCGCTGCGCGGCTGATGCGTTTTCTCGCGATCCTGTTGCTGGCACCGTGGCTGGCCGTGCTCGGTTGGTTGTACTGGCTGTACGTGCGGCGCGTACACGGCGCGCATACGCGGGCGCGGTTCGACACGATGCTGCTGATCGCGGCATTCGTCGCCGCGATCGAGTGCGCGGATTTCACCTATGAGCTGGAAACCGGCATCGCCGGCGCGATCTGGAAACAGGTTGCCGCAGCGCTCGCGTGTTATGCCGGTTTCAGCACGGTGCTGTTGATCGGCCTGCTGCGGCATGCCTGGTTGCGCCGCCGCCGCGACGCGCGCACGAGTGACGAACGTCACGCATGACTTCCGTCAGTCGGCATCGCGCTTAAACCCTTCGAACATTGCGCGCATCCATCACGCGGGCGACGCGTTCGCCGGTCGCGCCATCCGGTGCGGCGCCACCGGGAAACTTTTCGATGCGCCTGTCCCGCTACGCCTGCATCCTGCTCGCCTTCGCCGCCGCGCCCGCGTTCGCGGTGACGATCGACGGCCATATCGATCCGGCTGAATGGCAGGGCGCGCAGCACATCACCGATTTCCGGCAGAGCGTGCCGCTCACCGGCAAGTCCGCGCAGTATCCGGTGGAAGCATGGATTCTCGCGACGCCAAAAGGCCTGGCGGTGGCCATGCGCGTGACGCAGCCGCCTTCGGTGCCGCGCTCGCAACAGCGCGTGCAGCGCGATTTCCGCGACCAGGTCGATCGCGTCAACATCGAGATCGACTTCAACGGTGACGGCCGTACCGGCTACGACTTCGCGGTCGCGTCCACCGGCGCGATCGACGACGAGGTGATCACCAACGAGAACCAGTTCAATCCCGATTGGGACGGCATCTGGCAGCACGCCGTCTCGCAGGACGCACAAGGCTGGTCGGTGGAAGTGCTGATCCCGTGGTACACCGCGCCGATGCATGCGGCGGGTGGCGGACAGCGCACCGTCGGCGTCTATTTGGATCGCGTGATCGCCGCGACCGGCGAACGCGTGTCGTGGCCAACGATCAACTATCAGCAGCCGCGTTATCTCTCCGCCTTCGAACGCATCGAAGTGCCGGCGTACAGTCAGGCGCTGCTCGCGGTGACGCCTTACGTGTCGGGTTTGTACGACAATGTGCACAAGACGAGCGGTTTCAGCAAGGGCGCGGACATCTTCTGGAAACCCAATGGGCAATTTCAGTTGACCGCCACGCTCAATCCGGATTTCGGCCAGGTCGAGAGCGACGATCTGGTGGTGAATTTCAGCGCGGAAGAAACCTTCTTCTCGGACAAGCGTCCGTTCTTCACCGAGAACCAGGGCATTTTCGATTTCAGCCTGCTCGACGACAACAGCCAGCTCGTCTACACGCGCCGCGTGGGTGGGCCGGCGGACGACGGCAACGGCACCGGCGACATCGACGCGGCGGTGAAATTCAACGGCAGCGTCGGCGCGACCAGTTACGGCGTGCTGGCGGCGGACGAACGCGGCGAAGCCGGGCGCACCTTCGGCGCCGCGCGCGTGGTGCACAGTTTCGGCGATCAGAATCTCGGACTGATGCTGACGCGCGTGGATCATCCGTTCCTCGATCGCACCGCGACCGTGCTCGGCGTGGACGATCATTGGCGGCCCAACGACCGGCTCACCATCGCCGCCAATGCCGTCGGCACGAACATCGATCAATCCGGCCGCACCACACGCGGCCTGGGTGCCACCTTCATCGCCGATTACGACATGGGCAACGGCTGGCGCCAGCAATGGCTGGGCATGCATTTCGACGACAAATTCCAGGTCAACGATTTCGGCTATCTCGAACGCAACAATTTCGATTACGCGCACTGGGAATTGCAAAAGCGCGTGACCGATCTGCCGGCCGATTCGCGCTACGCCTCGCACGACTGGCACTTCCGCATCGACGGCGTGGACAACGACGACCGTCATTTGACCTTGCGCCGGCAGTTTCGCATCACGCGCAACAGCGATTTGCGCGACGGCAGCAACGAGCTGGCGCAGATCAACATCAACAGCGCGGGCTGGGACGATCTGCTGACGCGCGGCCACAACGCGCTGTATCTGCCACCGTCGATCAACACGCATTGGGAACGCACTTCACCTCGTCAGGGTCATTGGGCATACAAGACGCAGGTGGAGTTCTACACCGGCGGCTTGAGCGGCAATCACGAGATCGGCTATGACGTGAAGTTCATCCCGACGTACTTCATCAGCGACAATTTCAGCCTCTACGCCGGTCCGTACTACGAACACACGCCGGACTGGCTGATCTGGCAGCACGACAACCTGATCGGCCGCTACAACGAGCACACGCTGGAACTGGATTCCGGTTTCGACTGGTACATTGGCGCGCGTTCGGAACTGCGCTTGAAATTGCAGGCGATCGGGCTGGACGCGCGCATCCGCGGCGCGTACGAAGTGGCGGCGAACGGCACGGCGATCCCGAGCACCGAACCGGTGGACGATTTCCGTTTGCGCCAATTGGGCTTGCAGTTGCGCTATCGCTATGAGCTGGCGCCGCTGTCGTATCTGTATGTGGTCTACGGCCGTGGCGGCTATGCGCTGGACGACGTGCCCGGCGTGGCGTCCGGCGCGCCTTCGCAACTCGGCAGCGCGTTCTCGCTGCGCGATGACGAGCAGATTCTGGTGAAGCTGGATTATCGGTTTGAGATGTAAAACCCGCGCGTCGGCTCGCTGCTACGTCGGCAACGCCAAGTCATCCAGCAGCGCCTTCAAAAAGCGCGCGGCTTCGCCACCCGTCGCCGCGCGATGATCGAAAGTGAGCGAAATCGGCATGCGCCGGTGCACCTCAATCCCGCCCATCACCGCGACCACGTCGTGCGACAACTTGCCGGCGCCGACGATCGCCACGCACGGCGGCACGACCACCGGGGTCGCGTAACGGCCGGCGAACATGCCGAAGTTGGAGAGCGAAATCGTGTAGCCGGTGAGTTCGCTGGAAGGAATCGAACGATCCTCGACCTGTGCGCGCAGGCGCTGGATCGCCGCGCGCAAGCCGGCGCCGTCCAGCATGTCGGCGTTGCGCAGCGCGGGCACGAACAGGCCGTCGTCTGTATCCACCGCGATGCCGATGTCCACGTGCGGGTGCAGGGTGCGCGTGAGGTTCGCTCCGTCGAACCACGCATTCAACGCGGGCACGGTCTTGCAGGCGGTGACGATCGCGCGGATCAGCCGCGCGGTGATGTCCTGCTTGCCCAGCCACGCATGCAAATCGGCATCGTCCACCAGCGTGGTCGGCACGACTTGCGCGTGCGCATCCGCCATCACGCGTGCCATGTTGCGGCGCACGCCCTTCAACTGCTCGGGCTGACCCGTCGCCTGCACCGAGGGCGGCGTGGTGCGCATGGGTTTGCCGGATTGGGACACGGTGGTTCTTTCGACCTGACGCGAACGTCCCCCCTCACCCGCTCGCGCTGCGCGCTCGCCTCCCTCTCCCCGTTGGGAAGAGGGTTGGGGTGAGGGGGCTCGCGACAGTGCCGCGCTACCCGAAGCCGCGGCGTCTTTCACGTCTTTCATCGTCACCACGCCGCCCGCGCCGGTCGCATTGACGCGCGACAGATCGACTTTCAATTTCTTGGCGAGTGCGCGCACGGCCGGCACGGCTTTCACGCCGCCGACGTCGCTGGTGCGTTCGACGTGCACGGCGTTGCCGCTGACCATCGCGCCGACCACGGTGCCTTCGTCCTCGCGCGCTTCGACAACTTCCGTTTCCTCGATCTCGCCGCCTTCATCGGAAGCGATCACTTTCTTGCTGTCGTCCGCCGCGGCCGCGCCCGCGCCTTTGGCCGGTTTCTTCGGGCCGTGCGCATGGCCGGTGCTTTCCGCTTCCGCGCGCTGTTTCGCGTTCGGATCGGGTTGGAAATCCGCCAGCGCCGCACCGGTCTCGATCACGTCACCGGCCTTGCCGTATTGCTTGGTCAGTTTGCCGGTGTAAGGCGAAGGCACTTCGACTACGGCCTTGGCGGTTTCCATCGAAACCAGCGGCGCGTCGAGCTTGACGTCGTCGCCCTCGTTGACCAGCCATTCCACGATGGTGGCATCGGGCAGGCCTTCGCCGAGGTCGGGGAGGTGGAAGGTTTTGGTGTCGGGCATGATTTCAGTCCAGAATTAATCAGTTGTCTCAGCTCATCCCACCTGAGCGATTCACTCAATGATCGGGTTCAATGGCGTTTTGGTGCATTTTGAAACTGTGGACGCAAGCTGTAGCGCAGCTTGCACCACGGGACTTGTTGTATCGTCAGTCTCATACGTGTAGGTGCCTGTCGCCGTTACAGATGCTTCATAGGCATACATGATTCCATCCGACGGGGGAGTGGGTGGATGGGGAGTCTGGGGAGTCTGGATTTTTCGAGCCCGTTGTAGAAGCACGTCTCGATATTTATGGATGTTAGCCAGAAGCGCTGGGCATTTTTTAGTATCGATTACAGCATGCGACATCGGCAACTTCGGCAGCGCATCCACATACAAGCGAATGCCCTTCGTCCAAAGCTCATGTACAGCGTCGTCGAGTGGGCGCTTCAATGCGATTACGTCCACTCGATAGTAATTTCCAAAAGGCTGTCCTTCGACAGAGATTCGAAATTCTGGCTTCGGTGTGTTGAATCGAATGCCTGCGAAAAAGAGAAAAGGATGCAGCTGTCGGTCTTCAGACGGAATAAGAACCCCCTCTCTAATGTTTTTTCCGAGATCGGCCTCAGTTGCGGCCGGAGGTGGTAACGGTGGCGTTGCGCTTGCAGCGTTGCATACGAAGCTCAGCAGAGCGAGAACTGCAGATCGATAAATGGAAATGCAGTTCAAATTCATGACGCCGCCACCGCCCGCTTCGCCGCTTCCACGATCCGCTGCGTGCTCGGCAGGTATTTCATCTCCAGCCGGAACAGCGGGATATGGGTGTCGAAGCCGGTGACGCGCTCGACCGGCGCCAATAAATCGTAGAGGCATTCTTC
>DATFCO010000222.1:0-16133 GCA_035253005.1 Rhodanobacteraceae bacterium | reverse complement strand
GTCGATCAACTGGATGACCGCATCGGCCGTGTCGCCGCGTTGGGCGCGGCGATGTCGATGACTTCACCCGATGCGCGCATCAACAAGGACAATCAGGTCGGCATGGGCGTCGGCACCTACCGCAACCACAGCGCGCTGGGCATCGGTTACAGCCATCTGATCGGCCCGTCGGCTTCGGTGCGCGCGGGAATCGCGATCGGCGGCGGCGGCGACAACTCCGCCGGCGTGGGGGTCAACTTCGGCTGGTGAGAATCGGGGAACCGGCGCACGAGCGCCGGTTCCCTGCCCCGGGGTCACTTTCGCTGCGGCGGATTCGGCAGCACAATCCGCCTAAGCGGGACTGCACTCTGCATGAGAGCGGGATGGGGCACGAGTCAACAGCCGGCTCACCGGACGGTGCGCGCATCGCATTGTCGTCGCGCGCGAGCGATGCGACTGCGCCCGAGTTCGATCTGCTCTACGCACAGTTGCGCCGGCTGGCGCATCGTCAGCTCGGTTCGGCGTCGCGGACCATGCTGTGCACCACGGCGTTGGTGCACGAAGCCTGGCTGAAACTCGGCGGAGCGGACGGCGCGCAACGCGGCGCGTTCCTGGCCATGGCCGCGAAGGCGATGCGTCATGTGCTGATCGATCATTTGCGCCAACGCAACGCAGCCAAGCGCGGCGGCGGCATGCGCGCGGTGACGCTGGATACCGAAACAGCGTTTGCAGACGCTGGCACGAACAAGGTCGACCTGCTCGCGATCGAGCAAGGTTTGCAGCAGCTCGAGCAACTCGATCCGCGGCTGGTCAGCGTGGTCGAGTGCCATTTCTTCGGCGGCATGGATTTCGCCGAAATCGGCGAGGCGCTCGCACTTTCGGAACGCACCGTGCAACGCGACTGGCGGCGCGCACGCGCCTTCCTGAAAGCGCAGCTCGGCACATGACTGGCAACTCGCTCGATCCGCAGCGCTGGCAACGGTTGTCCGACCTGTTCGATCGTGCGCTGGAACTCGACAATGCCGGACGCGAAGCCTTGCTCACGGACATCGATGACGAGCCGTTGCGCGCGGAGCTGGAACGCATGCTCGCGGCGGATGCGGGCACCGATTCCTTGAATACCACCGACGCCAAATCCGCGCGCGCGCAAATCGAGCAATTGCTGCGCGAAGCCGATGGCGTATCGCTGCTCGGCCGCCGCATGGGCCCGTGGCGCATCGAACGCCTGCTCGGCAGCGGAGGCATGGGCCGCGTGTTTCTCGCAGTGCGTGACGACGGCGAGTTCGAACAGCGCGTGGCGCTCAAAGTGTTGCGCACGGAGTTGATCGACGGCCTAGCGCGGCGGCGCTTTCTAGAGGAGCGCCGTGTGCTCGCCAAGCTCGCGCATCCGCGCATCGCGCGCTTGCTCGATGGCGGCCTCGGCCCCGACGGCGAGCCCTGGTACGCGATGGAATACGTGGACGGCGCGCCGCTCACGGATTGGTGCGACGCCCGCCGGCTATCTATCGCGCAGCGCCTGGAATTGTTCTGCAAGGTCTGCGAAGCGGTCGATTTCGCGCACCGTCACCTTGTGATCCATCGCGATCTCAAACCCGGCAACATCCTGGTGGATGCGAACGGCGAACCGAAACTGTTGGATTTCGGCATCGCCAAGCTGCTGCCCGCGCCGGACGCGCAAACGCGCAGTGACACGCGCATGATGACGCCGGAATACGCCGCGCCCGAGCAGTTGCGCAACGAAGCGGTGAGCACGGCGACGGATGTTTACGCGCTCGGCGCCGTTCTCTTCGAGTTGCTGACGGGCCAGCGTCCGTTTCCCGATCCGCTCGCTTCACGCGATCCGCCCTCGGCATTGCGCGCGTGTTCGACCACGGATCCGCACACCGGCGAGCACGCGGCGGAGCGCGCCACCAGCCCTCGAAATCTGCGCAAGACGTTGCGCGGCGACATCGAGCGCAGTTTGCGCGGCGCGCTCGACCCCGATCCCGCGCACCGCTATCAAAGCGCGGCCGCGCTGGCGTCGGATCTGCGCGAACATTTGCAAGGCAGGCCGATCAGCCTGCGCCGTGATCGCGCTTACCGCCTCGGCAAATTCGTGCGGCGAAACCGCGTCTCTGTCGCTGCGGCTTCGCTGGTACTCGCTACGCTGATCGGTGCCACTGCTTATAGCGTGCGACAGGCGCAACTCGCCCACATGCAGGCTGCGCGTGCCAACACCGTGCGCGATTTCGTGGTGGGTGTGTTCGAGCAGACCGATCCCGATGCGCGCCAAGGCAAGCCGATCACTGCGCATGAATTGCTGGACCACGGTAACCGGCAGCTCAACCAGGGCAGCATCGATTCCGACGCGTCGCGTACCGAAATGCAGGGTCTGATCGGCCATCTGTATTGGTTGATCGGAGATTACTCCAAGGCCGCATCGCTGATGCGGGACGCGGTTGCGCATCCGGGAGCGACGACACCGAAGGAAGTGCGCGCGAGGAATTTGCTGTACTTGGCGCAGAGCGAACTGCAAAAGAATCTGTTTGCGACCGCGCGTGCGCACGCTACGGCGGCGAGAGGCCTGGCTCTGGAAGCGGGCAATACGGGTGCCGACACGGCTTCCGCCGCGCGACGGATATATGCCGAAAGCCTCACTGACGACGGCAATCCGGGCGCTGCCGACACCGTCCTGAAGACCGCTCTGCAGGAGGATAGTGCGCAGTTCGGTGGCCACAGTGAAGCTGTTGCCGACGATCTGACCCATCTGGCATCGGCCGCCCAAGAGCTGACGCACTACAAGGAGTCAATTGCCTACTCGGATCGTGCGATCGCGGCTGAAACCATTTTGCACGGCCGTGAATCTGCAGGTGTGATCAATAATCTTTCCATGCGAGCCGTAACGGAAGGCTATGCCGGCGATCTGCCATCCGCTGAACGCGACGCACGGGAAGTCGCGGCGTTGACGACGAAGCTTTATGGACCGACACAGGTCGAAACCATTTCGGCGCGCTCCGAGCTCTATTTCTTCTATTTCCGGGAAGAGCGGTACGCGCAGGCGCTGGCCGGCCATCTGGATTTGTTGAAACTGAGCCAACCGCTGGCGCAGGTGAGACCGGAACAATTGGCTTACCTGTGGAACTACATCGCCGCCGATTATCTGGGCCTGGCCCGCTACGATGACGCATTGCAAGCCGAGCAAGCATCGCTGTCGGCCTGGGCGCGCGTACGCAGCCCCGATCCGGATTACGCGAGCAACGATTCACGCACGCAGCTCGGCAAAATCCTGACTGCAATGGGGCGATTCGACGAGGCTGCGGCCACATTTCGGCAAGCCATCCGGATCGAGGGCAAGAACGAGCCGTCGGATTCGGAATGGCTCAATCGTGATCTGGGGTTTCTCGGCAACGTCTATCGGTTGCAGCATCGTTATCCTGAAGCGATAGCTGTTCTCACAAAGGCGCTCCGCGCGTTATCTCCCGAGTCGCATTCCACGCCGATGCGCGCCTTCCTGCAATTGCTGCTGGCGGAAGCGCAACTCGACTCGGGCGATGTGGCCGCCGCTGAAAAAACGGCCTCGCAGGCCGAGCAAACCAATGCGCCCGCATTCAGCCATCAACCTCTGGCGTTGAGCAGGATTCAATATGTCAGCGCACGCGTGGCGCTCGCACGCAACCGGCCGGCCGACGCCGAACGGCTGCTGCGTTCGGCCTATTCGGCGCGCGCAACGCTGGCGCGCAACGATCCGCAGGTTGTCGAAGTCCAGGTCGAGCTGATCCGCGCGCTGGAGATGCAGGGCAAGCAAGCCGAAGCGCAACCGTTGCGTGCGGCAGTGATGCCGATCTTGAATACTTCCCACTCGCCCTACTTTGCAGATCTTCGCCGGCAACTGACCATGCACTGATTTGCAAAGCGCCCGCCTGGCGCCGGGCCGTGTCGTGTTTTTCCCGAGCTTTACGTCTTTCCGGATGTCGGCCGCGTACCCGCTCTCAAACCGCGCGTGCCGATCCGGCAGTGCGGCCGCCTGCCGGTTCCAGCGTCGGGGGTCGACATGAACAAGCGAATCTACAGTCTGGTGTGGAACCGGGCCATCAATCAGGTCGTGGTGGCGTCGGAATTGGCCTCGAACAAGAGCGCCGGATCATCTTCAAGCGGCACGGCACGCTCCAAGCCGCCTCATCTCAAATTGCTCGCCGCTGCGCTGCTTCTGGCGTGCATGGCGCCGTTGCCGATTTGGGCGGGGGACACATCTTGTGGCGGAGGCGGCCAGAACGCCTCCGGCACCGACTCGGTCACTTGTGGCACTAATTCGGCGGCGACCGGCAACTACAGCACGGCAATGGGTTATCACGCCTCCGCCAGCAATGAGGAAGCCATTGCGATTGGCTGGCTGTCGAATGCCAAGGGCTCGGCCAGTATCGCCATCAATGGTTATGCGGGCGCCGACAACAGCATCACGATGCGTGGTATTGCCAAGGGTTTTTCCAGCGTTGCCATCGGCGGCGGATCTTATGTTTCCGGCTATGAAGGAGTTGCGCTGGGCGGGGTGGCAAATGCAACCGGTTCCAAGTCGATTGCTCTGGGTGAATATTCCAGTGCGGCGGGCAAGTACTCCGTCGCGTTGGGCGGCAAGGCCAACGCCAGCGGCTATTGGGGCGTCGCGATAGGCAACAAGTCAGTCGCGAGCGGCCTCGACAGCATCGCCGCGGGCGGCTACAAGTCGCAGGCTGCTGGCAGCCACAGTTCCGCCTTCGGCTCGCTCGCCGACGCTGCCGGTGATTACAGCGTCGCGCTGGGCGCAAGTGCTAGCGCCAAAGGGAAACAATCGTTGGCACTCGGCACAAGCGCCTATGCGGCTGCCAATGAAGCATTCGCTTTGGGCGCTTACTCGATCGCTTCCGGTCCGGGCAGCACCGCTGTTGGCAGCGCGGATGACCTCAACGGCAACGGCACCTTCGAAGCCAATGAGAAAACCACGGCATCGGGTTCCAATTCGGTTGCCATAGGCGGTGCAGCGAATGCAAACCAAACAAATACGACTGCGATCGGCGTCGGCAGCGTCTCTTCCGGTGCGGGCAGTACCGCAAACGGTTTTGAGGCCGACGCCGCAGGCCAGAACAGCGCGGTGCTCGGTGCACTGGCCAAAGCCACGCAGGTCGGCGGCTTGGCCGAAGGCTATCAGGCCGATGCATCAGGTTCGAAGGCCTCCGCCATCGGCGGCGACTCCATTGCCAGTGGCAGTCAGAGCACCGCGATCGGTTGGGGCTCGGTCGCTACGGTCGCCAACACGGTGTCGTTCGGCAACTCCGCGACCAGCACCTATCGCGAACTGGTGAACATCGCCGATCCCACTGCCGCACATTCGGCGGTGAATCTCGAATATCTCCAGGCGCATTACACGGGACATGCTGTCACCGATTCGATGATGGCCGAGATCGATCAGTTGCAAAGCGAGATCAACGTGCTTCAAGCGTCGGTAAAGCCGGTCGCGAGCACCGGCGCCAACGCGTCGGTTGCAACAACGAATGAGGCACACAGCGCGGTCTCTCAGGGCGGGAACACCACCAGCTCGTCCAGCGGCATCCCGCCCTCATCACAGCAATACGCTGCGCGATCCAAAGGCATCGTGCTTGGCGATACCAACTGCGGAGGTGCAAATCAAAGCGCCGGCGGCCTCAACGCGGTGAGCTGCGGGGTTTTCGCAAATGCTTATGGTTACGCCAGCGTTGCTGTGGGTGCTTTTAGCTATGCAGGGGGTGACACGAGTACCGCGGTCGGGCGGCACTCTTACGCCAACGGCACCGATGCCGTCGCTCTCGGTTCCTACGCCAATGCCCACGCCCTGGAAAGCACCGCGCTGGGCTCCGCATCCTATGCCGGCGCCGAGGGAACGGCAGTCGGGTTTGCCGCACATGCCGGTGCAACGGCCGGCACGGCCATCGGCTTCCATGCCTATTCGACCGGGGAAAACACCGCCGTCGGAAAATACGCGAGTTCCACGGGCTACGAATCGGTTGCGGTGGGCGGCCACAGCAGCGCTTCGGCCTCTCGCAGCAGCGCCCTCGGCAAATATTCTTCCGCGAGCGGCACAGGCAGTACCGCTCTGGGTGCGCACGTCGTTGCGGGCGGCCTGAACAGCTTGGCCGTTGGCGGGTGGCACGATGCGAATGGCAACGGCAGCGTGGACAGCGGCGAAACCACGCTGGCCAGCGGTTCGTATTCGACAGCAGTCGGCAACGATGCACAAGCGACCGGCGCCCAATCTACGGCTTTGGGCCAAATTGCCCAAGCCACCGGAGGTGATAGTACGGCGCTCGGGCTCAACGCCGTGGCCTCCGCATACAAAAGCACCGCTGTGGGTTGGGATGCTTCCGCAGCGGGAAACAAGAGCTCCGCGTTCGGAACTTTGGCGAACGCGAGCGGAAACTACAGCACCGCGGTGGGCAAGTACGCCTCGGCCAGTGGCAAATTCAGTGCGGCATTCGGATATTCCGCCAAGGCGTCGAATACCGAAGCCTTTGCACTGGGCGCCTACTCGATTGCATCTGGGCCGGGCAGCACCGCCATCGGCAGCGCCGATGACCTCAACGGCAATGGCACCTTCGAAGCCAACGAGAAAACCACGGCATCGGGCTCCAACTCCGTCGCCATCGGCGGTGCAGCAAAGGCCAGCCAGACAAATGCGACCGCGATCGGCGTCGGCAGCATTTCTTCCGGTGCGGGCAGTACCGCGAACGGTTTTGAAGCCGATGCCGCAGGCCAGAACAGCGCCGTGCTCGGCGCCTTGGCCAAAGCCACCCAGACCGGCGGCTTGGCCGAAGGCTATCAAGCCGATGCGTCCGGCTCGAAGGCTTCCGCCATCGGCGGCGACACGATCGCCAGCGGCAGCCAGAGCACCGCGATCGGTTGGGGCTCGGTTGCCACGGTCGCCAACACCGTTTCCTTCGGCAACTCGGCGACCAATACCTATCGCGAACTGGTCAACATCGCCGATCCCACTGCCGCACATTCGGCGGTGAACCTCGAATATCTCCAGGCGCATTACACCGGGCATGCAGTCACCGAGGCGATGAATGCGCAGATCAGTAGCCTCACCGACGAGATCAATACGATCGACGCACAGATGCAGACCTTGCAGGCGGCCAGCAAGACAATTTCCACTGCGGGCGAAGTCGCCCTGCCGCAGGAAGCCGCCGGTGTGCAGAACGCCGCCGGCACGGCCGATGCGGCCGCCGTCGCCAGCGCCAACGCCTACACCGATCAGCAGACCCAGGAGGCCTTGAGTTCGGCCAAGACCTACACCGATGCGTCCAGCGCACAGACGCTCTCGGCGGCCAAGGCCTATGCCGATCAAGCCGTGGCCGATGTCGCCAGCGATCTGTCCGCCTTCGAGGATCAGACCAATCAGCGCTTCAACGAACAGGACAAGCGCATCGACCGGCTGGGCGCGATGGGCGCGGCCTCCTCGCAGATGGCGATCAACACCGCAGGGTTGGCGGGAGACAACCGCGTTGGCTTCGGTGCCGGAAGCTACAACGGCGAGTCAGCCGTCTCGCTCGGCTATCAGCACATGTTCGCCGATCACAAGGCCAGCATCTCGATCGGCGCGTCGTTCAGCAGCAACGACACCTCCGGCGGCGTCGGTGCGGGATTCAGTTGGTGACGGAAGGGGCACCTTCGGCGCACGCCGCAGGCGCCGAAGGTTTCACCGGGAGCCGGCGCGCAATGTGCCGGCTCTTCTTGCGCGCTATTTCACCGGCACCATCAGGTGCTGATATGGCGTGCCGGCCCACATCACGTACGGTATTTTCGTGTCCGGATCGGGGGTCTTCGGGTACATGTCGTAAAACGATTGGTCCGCGCCGACGATCATCACGTGCGCGCCGGTCTTGATCCAGTGATTGCCGGATTCGGGTTTTTTGGCGTAGGGATCGGTGTTGCTGGCGTCGGTGCCGCCTTCCAGCATGTACATGAAACCGACCTTGCGGGCCGCGGGCGTCTTGTGCCCCATCCATGCGCCGGCCCACTCGAACGCGTTCTTGTCCATGCACATCGGGTCCGGGCCCGGCGTGGCCGGCGAATCGGGCATGCAGGTGAATCCGTTGTGGCCTTCGCGCAGCGTGCGCATCTTGCCGTCGGCGCTCATCGCGACGATGGTGGCGTCCTTCGCCACCGCGGCGGGCGCGGCGCGCTCGGCGCTGGCGATCAGTTGTGCATCGCTGGGCGGTTTCGCCATCGCGGGCAAAGCGGCGGCAGTCAACGCGAGCGCCAGAATGGAATGACGCCCGGACAACACGGTGCTGTTCATACGAGCCTCCAGGAGTTCGATTCCCCCTGTCTGTTCGCGGCCGGGCAGCAAGGCTGCCGGCGCCGCTCGCATCGCGCGCACAGTACTCCCGTTTTGGGTCCGGCGGGAGTGCCGCCGTTCAAGAGGCAGAGTCAGAAACCTGCGCCGGCCAGCAGCATGGTTTCGCCGTGGTTGGGCTCGTGGAAGTCGCCGTTGGATATATGCCGCGCCATCAATTGCCAGTGCCGTCCCTGCCAGCCCAGCGTGCTGACGAATTCGTAAGGCGTGCTGAGCGCATCGGTCTTGCCATCGGTAGCACCGACCTGGAAGCCGAAAAACGCACCGCGCCACAGGTACAACCGCACGCCGGCGGCACCGACCCACACGTCGCTGTCCAGCCGTTCGCCCGGCAGATTCGGCCGCGCGTTGAAATGACCGAGCGAAACTGCCGGAGCCCACGCCAATTTCCACCACGGCTGCGGATCGCCGATCCACTCGACGAAAGCGGTATCGGTCCAGTCGTGTCGAATCGTCACGCTGCGGCCGGCGGAAACCTCCACGCGAGCGGCAAGTGATGGACAGAAGCCGAGATACAAGACGCACGCAAGCACGATGCACTGAAGCATGCGAAGTGCATGAACATTGCGGAGCGCGTACATGGCATGAAACCCGCGGCGCATCCGGCGCCGTGGTTTCGATGCTACGCAGCCAAGATGTCAGGGACCTTTCGCTTTCCCCTGCTTGACTTCGATCGGCTTGCCGCCCGCGGATTTCAGTTTGGCGTTCAACGCGGCAAGTCCGGAAGACTTCAGCGCATTCCATTGCGCGAGCGTCGCGTCCAGTTTCGAAGACAGCGCTGCATAGCCCGCGCGCGCATCCGGTGAAGGCGCGGCATCCGCGCCACCATCCACCGCCTGCATCAGCGTGCCGATCGCGCCATCGAGGAAATGGAAGTTGTCGGTGCCCGGCGGCGCCATCGTCCAGGCGTTGTAGTGATTGGGCGCTTCCAGGATGCCGCCCATCGTCACGACTTTCGCGTCGAGCGTGTCGATGTCGCCTTGCAAACCGCCTTTCATCGATTTGCGCGCATCCTGCAACTGATGATGCAACGATTGCGCTTCGCCCTGCGCAACGCCGAGTTTCACTTGCAAGCCTTCGACTTGCCGAGCAAGCGCAAACTGCTGATCGAACGCGGCTTGCGGGAGGTGCACGCGCGGATCGGCGATCACCGTCAGCGGTTGCTTGAATGTTTTGCCATCGACCGTCAATGCCACGGTGTACGAACCCGGCGGCGCCCATACGCCGTCCTTGTACGGATCGTCGTCGGCCAATGCGGCCGGCGGCGCGTAACGCAACGGCCAGACGAAACGATGCAATCCCGGTGCGGCTTGCAACGCGCTCGGCGTACGCATCCAGTCCGCCGTCATGTTGATCTTGGACAGATCCGGTTTCTTCGGTTGCTCGGCGCTGGAGTAATGCCGCACCAACTTGCCATTCGCGTCATAAATCGACAGTTCGACAGGCTTGCGCGGTGCGCCCGCCAGTTCGTAATCGATATACGCGCCCCACGGCGGGTTCTCCGCGGTCGGCTCGTCCCTCGGCAGCGGCGTGCCGGTGAACTCGGAAGGCCGCACGCGTACCGCCACAGCAGGTTTGAACAGCCGCGTTGCGGACGTCTTTCCATCCATTTGCCGCAAGGCACTGACGTCGTCCATGATCCAGAAGCCGCGGCCGTGCGTGGCGATCACCAGATCGTCGCCGTGCACGTCGATGTCACGTACCGAAGTGCGCGGCAGGTTCTGTTGCAGCGGCTGCCAGTGATCGCCGTCGTCGAACGACACGTACATGCCGAGTTCGGTGCCGGCATAAAGCAGGCCTTTGCGCGCGGGATCCTCGCGCACCACATTGACGAAATCGCCGTCGCGAATGCCGCTGACGATTAGTGACCACGTTATGCCGCCATCGTGCGTGCGATAGATATACGGCCTGCGATCGCCCAGCCGATGGCGGTCGATCGCGGCATATGCGCTGTTCGCGTCGAAATGCGAGGGCTCGATGATGCCGACCTTCGACCACGGTGTGAGCGCTTTCGGGGTGACATTGTCCCAGTGCGCGCCTTCATCGCCGGTGCGCCAGATCAGGCCGTCGTCCGTGCCGACCCACAGCAGCTTTTCGTCCAGCGGCGAGGAACCGATGGCGTACACCACGCCACGGCGCGCGCCTTGATGCAGATTGTCGGCTGCCGTCACCGCATCCAGATTCGCCGGCACGCCGGGATCTTCGCGCGAGAGATCGGGACTGATCGCACTCCAGTGTTCGCCGCCGTCGTCCGTGCGCCACAGCTTTTGGTTGCCGAAATACAGCACGCGATGGTCCTTCGCGTTGAACGCCAGCGGCAGCGTCCAGGTGTGGCGATAGATATCCGGATCGGCCAGCGTGGGATCGACGCTGCGCGTCTGCTCGGTCTTCAGGTCGAGTTTGTCGACCGTGCCACCGTAGACGATGTCCGGATCGTCCGGATCGGGCGCGATCATGCCGCTTTCGCCGCCCGCGGTGACTTCGTGGAACTGCTCCATGCTGATGCGATCGTTGTACGGCGCGCGCGAGGGAATGCCGACCGCGCCGGAATCCTGTTGCGCGCCGTACACGCGATACGGAAAACGGTTGTCAGTCGAAACGTGATAGAGCTGCGCGGTCGGCTGGTTGAACCACGACGACCAGGTCTTGCCGCCGTTCACCGTGATGATTGTGCCCTGATCCACGCCCATGATCTGGCGGTCGGGATCATTGGGATCGATCCACAATTCGTGGTAATCGTCGCCGGTGGGATCGCCTTTCACCGGCAGAAAAGTTTTTCCGCCGTCGTCGCTCCGCAATTCGATGGTGTTCATCGCGTACACACGATCGGGATTCTTCGGATCGGCGGTGATCTGGCCGAAATACCAGCCGCGCTGCCAGATGCGCGGATCGGAACTCGTTTTCTTCCAATGCGCGCCGGCGTCGTCGGAGCGATACAAGCCGCCGTCGTCCGCGTCGACGACCGCGTAGATGCGATCCGGCGCGGCGTCGGAAATCGCGATGCCGATGCGGCCGACATGCTTGCTGGCAAATCCGTTTGTGAGTTGCGTCCAGTGTTCGCCGCCATCGGTGGATTTGTACAGGCCCGAACCGGGGCCGTTGGAAGGCGGATACACGTTCCACGGCGGCCGGCGCGTCTGCCAGAGCGAGGCGTAAATCGTGTTTGCATCGCCGGGCTTAAAGATCAGGTCGATCGCGCCGGTGTCGTCGTTGGGACCCAGTACCTTCTTCCAGGAGTTGCCGCCGTCCAGAGAACGGAACACGCCGCGTTGCGCGTTCGGTCCGTACGGATGCCCGAGCGCGGCCACGAACACGCGATTCGGATCGCGCGGATCGACGCGGATCATGCCGATCTGCTGCGTGTCGGTGAGACCGATCTTCGACCAGCTCTTGCCGGCATCGACCGACTTGTACATCCCCTTGCCTTGCGCGATATCCGAACGCATGTCGGCTTCGCCACTGCCGACATAGATCACGTTGGGATTCGACGGCGCCACTGCGATCGCACCGATGGAGCCGACGTCCTGCGAGTCGAAAATCGGATTCCAGGTTCGGCCCGTGTCGTTGGTCTCCCACACGCCGCCGTTGACCGAACCGAAATAGAAATGTCGCGGCTGCCCCGGGACACCGGTCACCGCCAGGGTGCGGCCGGCGCGGAACGGCCCGATCAAACGCCAGTGCAGATCGCCAAAGGGCGAGTTCCGCGATGCGTTCGATGCCGCGGCGCGCGCGACCGGCGCAATCGTCGGTGCGGACGCGGCGATGACGGCGACGACAGCAGCAGACAGCAGGGCGGGAAGCTTCATCGTTGGTTCCCAGGCGCAATGCGCAACGCCGCATGATAACGCTCGCGGCACGACACATCAGCATCGCGCAGCCGCGCGCGATGTGGATGTGCCGGGCGTCATGCGTTAGCCCTGGTTTCGGATTCAGGGCTTCGAGCTTCTATCTTCGCGGTCTGCCCGCTGCTGCCGATCCACGGATTCGGCCACGTCGGGAAAAACGAAACGCAAGGGGCTGCGCGCACCGAAGAGACGATGGTGCCAGCGCCACTCGTGCCGCAGGTGCAGGACGCGCTTGATCAGCCAGCGCGACGCCCACGGCAACAACGCCAGCAATGCCAGCGACACGATCAGCGGCACGGAGATCAGGCCCTGCAAGGTCTTGGCGCTGGCGATGCGCGTGCCCGCGTTCACGTACACGATCGTGCCGGCCAGCATGCCGAGCTGCGTCACCCAGTAATAAGTGCGCACGCGGATGTGCGTCAGCCCCATCAGGATGTTGACCATGAAGAACGGGAAGATCGGCACCAGCCGGATGCTGAGCAGATAGAACGCGCCGTCGCGTTCGATGCCGGCGTCCACTCGGCGCAGCCGGTGCGCGAAACGTTTGCGCACCGCGTCTTTGAAGATGAAGCGTGCCGCCAGCATCGCCAGCGTCGCGCCGATCGCCGAACCGAACGAAACGATCACGCTGCCCACGACCACGCCGAAGATCGCGCCCGCCGCCAGCGTCATCAGCGTCATCGCCGGCAGCGACAGCGCCACCACCGCGATGAACACCGCGAAATATCCCAGGCCCAGCCGCCACGGATGCAGAGTCCACCACGTATCCAGCATCTGGCGATCGTGCTGCAGCGTTTGCAGGTTGAACTGCTGCGGCCCGCCGGACATGAAGAAAGCCACCACGGCGCCGACCAGGATCAGCAACAAAGCGACCCGAATCGTCCATGTCACGGCGTTGCCCATCGGACCAGCATGCGCGCGAAGCCCTGAACACGTTCGCACGGCGCGCGTGCACGCGCCGCCAATGCGTGGATTGCGGATCGCATGCGATGATCGCGGCTGACCCGAAAAGGAAGATCGCTTGTCCGCGTCCGCGCTCGCCCTGCACCGGCTGAAACACGATCATCTGTTGCAGGCGCTGCTGATCTTGACACTGGCGCTGGCGATCCTCGATCCGCGTCCGTCGCGCGAATACCTGCGCTGGCTGGATGTGCCCACCCTCGCGGGTTTGACCGGCCTGCTGATCCTGACGCAGGCCGTGCGGATCAGCGGGCTGGTGCAGCGCTGGGCGCTGGCGCTGGTGTCGCGCCTGTCGAGCGTGCGCATGCTGGCGATCGCATTGGTTCTGCTCTCGGCCGTACTCGCGTCGGTGTTGACCAACGATGTCGCGCTGTTCCTGATCGTGCCGCTGACGCTGGCGATCGATGCCATCGCTCGCATTCCGCGCACGCGGCTGGTGATCTTCGAGGCGCTGGCGGTGAACGCGGGCTCGACGCTCAGTCCCATCGGCAATCCGCAGAACCTGTTGTTGTGGCAACACTCCGGTCTGGCTTTCCCGCAGTTCACGCTGGCGCTGCTGCCGGCCGGCGCGATCATGCTGGCGCTGTTGCTGTGCGTGACCTGCGTGGCGTTTTCATCGGCACCGTTGCAATTGCAGAGCGCGGTCGAACCGCCGCGCTTGAACGTGCCGCTGGGAGTCGGTGCCACACTGCTGCTCGGCGGCATGGTTGCGGCGCTGCAATTCCATTACGCGGTGCCAGCGATGCTCGCTGTATTCGCGGCGGGCCTGCTGTTCTTCCGCCGCGTGCTGGCCGGCGTCGACTGGATGCTGCTAGTCACGTTCGCGGCGATGTTCGTGGGATTGGGGCACTTGTCCGCGGTACCATGGGTGAACGCGCACGTCGGAATGCTCGACTGGCACGACCCGCGCGTGCTCTACGGCGGCGGCGTCGTGCTGTCGCAAGCGATCAGCAACGTGCCGGCCGCGGTGCTGTTGCAGCATTACACGCGCGATCTGACACTGCTTGCGATCGCGGTGAACGTAGGAGGGTCGGGCATCATGATCGGCTCGCTGGCCAATCTGATCGCGCTGCGGCTGGACGGCTCACCGCGCATCGCATGGAAATTCCACGCGTGGTCGATTCCGTATCTGCTGGCGAGCGCGGTGTTGGTGGGAGTGTGGGCGGTGCGTTAGCGTCACGAAGAGAGCAAGTCCGCATACTCCCGATGCCGCCGCATAAACGCCTCGGCATACGCGCAGGCGGGCACTACCTTCCAGCCATTGGCGCGCGCGGTTTCCAGCGCCACGCGCGTCAGTGCCGCGGCGACGCCGCGGCCGCCGATTTCTTCCGGCACGCCCGTGTGGACGATGGTCATCACACCGTCGCGCAAGCGGTATTGCAGTTCCGCGCGATGGCCTCCGACTTCCACGCTGAATTCCTGCGCTTGCGTGTCGTGGTGAACGTCCATGTTTGCGCCTCGCGCTAGATGATGGGAATTTTCCGAATGTTTGTCGCCGGATCCAGCCAGAACGAATCCTTGACGAAACGGTTGAACAGGTCCGGCGGCAGCACGCTCTCGCGCTTGGTCGCCGTCACCTTCGGCTGCACCTTGTGCAATCCCGGCAGTCCCAGCCGCGCGTCGAATTCCGGCTCGTCGTACTGGATGTTCTCGAAGTCGTGCTGGAACAGCGGCTCGCCGATGAACTGGTACACCGCCTCGATCGCGCGCTGCGGATTGCTGGTGAGCGTCTCGTAGGTCATCAGCATCAGCCGGCCCGGCGCGTACTCGCCGTAATAGGCATCCTTGGTCGCTTGATACGAGAAACCAACCATGCCGGCCACGTCGATCAGGCTTTCGGTGCGCGAATACACCGTGCCGTTGGGATTGAAGTGGAAGATCTTGCTTGCGCTGAGCGGATGCTTGCGCACCATGCGCTCGACGCTGTCCAGCACCCACGGCATCTCGCGCACGCAGGCGATCACCTTGGCGTTGGGAAACAGGCTCGCGAGCATCGGCATCTTGCTGCACCAGATGCGGCCGGTGTCGATCGCCACTTCCAGGTTCGGATAGACGCTGTAGTAATTCCAGAACAGGCCGCGCAACACCGCGAGCCGCTGCGGCTCCTCGATGAACACGGAGAAATCGTTCTTGCCGCTCATCTCGGCGACCAGCGCGCTGACCATGTCGCCCAGGGGCGAGGTCATGCCGGCGTGGAAACGCGGGTTCTGCTTCAGGATCGCGCCCAGCAGCGTGGTGCCGGCGCGAGGAAACCCGGAAATGAAATGGATGCGCGGCGCCTTCCGCGTCGCGGCCGCCGGCCGGCTCGCCGCCGGCGGTGTGGGTTGTTGTGCCATGCACGTCCCCGGATCAACTGGAGCGGCGAGTTTAACCAAAACGGCGCCGCCGGGCGCGGCCGGCGGTCAATGCAAGCCGCCGAACGCCACGCTCAGCATGCCGATGCTGGCGTGCTCGATGCCGTCGATCAGGATTTCCGCCGGCTGGTCCTCGCCCTGCTGCGCCAGCGCGTACAGCAACGGCCAGTAGTGCTCCGGCGTGGGCACGCTCAGGCGCGTGGCTTCATCATCGAGCGGATCGATCAGCGCCGCGTGATCGTGCGCGCGCAGTGCATCGTCCACGCGACGGTTGAAGTGCTCGGCCCATCGCGCCGGCGCCGCGGCTTCGTTCCAGTCCAACCGCCGCAGGTTGTGCACCACATTGCCGAAGCCCGCGATCAGCACGTTCTCGTCCCGCAACGGCACCAGGCGTTTCGCCAGTTCGTAGTGCTCACGGTTCGACAGCGCTGCATCCAGGCTGAGTTGCACCACCGGAACGTCTGCTTGCGGATACACGTGCCGCAACACCGACCACGTGCCGTGGTCCAGTCCCCATTGATCCAGATCCAGCATCACGGGCGTCGGCGACAACAATTCGCGCACGCGTTGCGCGAGCTGCGGATCGCCCGGCGCCGGATATTCGATCTCGAACAACTCGCGCGGGAAGCCGCCGAAATCGTGGATCGTGCG